>JBAVWM010000367.1:0-8510 GCA_049697815.1 Methanoregula sp.
GATGAGGGGATGCAGAAGGTCCTGAAGCGCTCCTCCTGGTCGTTGATGAGTGCTTTTAAGGGGGAGATATAGAGACACGATATCCCCGGCCGGCCGTGTTTCAGGAGATCGTCCATCACGGGGATCAGGGCGGCCTCGGACTTTCCCCCGGCCGTAGGAGCGATAATAAGCGCATCCCCCCCCGCACGTATCGTACGGCAAGCCTGTTCCTGCACTTCCCGGAGTTCCGTCCAGTCGAGCCGCTGTGCAAGCACCTGCTGGAGGGATTCGTGCAGCGATGAAAATACGGATGACACGGGTACTGGTTAGAGCGTTGTGCTCCGGGCATAATGGCCTTTCTCCTTCTTGCCGGTATCGACATAATTCCTGTTCCTCTTCCCGTGGCGTTATGGCAGGGACCAGCTGCGGGCAGTTCTGACCTGAAAAAAAAGTCTGCGATGCCGATATCCGGATACCCGCACCGAGTTATCCTTGGGAAACGTTTTTTGGCTGGCGGTGATATAGAAAGTAATCATGGAACTCGCACAGATGAAGTGCACACCGTACAAGGCCGGCTCCCCGCCGCTCATACGAAAGGAGACGATGGATCTCCTCAGTCAGGTCCCGGGCTGGTCACTCCAGGGGGGGCACCTCACCCGCACGTTCACGTTCCCGGATCCGGCCAGCTGCATTGCATTTATCACTGAGATCGCAGGCTTTGCCGCCGGGGAGGGGCACTTCCCGGACATGGGCATGAAGGAGGGGCGGTTTGTCGAGGTCTCATTTTACACCTATCCTGCCGGCGGCCTGACCCTGAACGATTTTATTATGGCTGCAAAACTCAACGGAACGGCAAAACTCCAGTAACCCCCTTTTTATAGACGCCGCTTAAGTCCCCGCACACATCAACTGACCGACTTCATCAGGCAGAATCCCGCTGGAGCAGAAGTAAACCATTATCGACTCGGATGCCAGCGCAATGCCGAAACAACCGATCAGGGCACCGGCTGCGATCGCAAGGAATACAACCAGAGTATCCATCCCAAGGAGTTTTCCTGCAATCGATCCCCGGACTCCCCCGCTCCCGAAGAACGGCACCATCACCATGAGCACGATGGCAAAGAACTCGAGGCTGGCAATCCAGGGGTGTCCGGTCATGAGCAGCCTTGTCTTTTTTGTCAGGTCAGAGAGGACAGGGCCGAGATAGGGGATGCGGTACGCGAGATCAAAGTTCAGCGCCATGAAAAGGCCGGTCTCCATATCGATCATTGCAATAGAGATGGCCATGTACCACCAGGGGATCCCAAGCGCGATCCCGACGGGAATAACCGTTTCCTTCCCTGCTGGAGGGAGGAGATAGGCAACCATGAGTCCGACCATGACGAGAAAGTCACGGGAGGGAAGCGTTACGGCCATCACAGAAATATGGATTGCCGCGATAAGCACCGGAAGGAACAGGGCGATAGCCCGGTAGGAGAGGCGGTCTGAGGGTGTTTTTATTTTTTCCTGTATCTCCCTGATATTCACCGGGTTCACCTTCTCCCTGTTTCAGTCTCCCGCCCCCCCCATGATCCATGGGAAAAGTCCCCCGCTCCGTCCGGGATTCCGTTAACGTAGCATGCATAAAAAAGATCGTGGGCGTTCAATGTAGCCCGAACTTCCGGACAATCTTTTCCCGGATGGCTTCCTTCGGGTAGGCGCCGATGATCCGGTCGACCAGCTGGCCGTTGGAGAACAGCATGATGGCCGGAATTGCCGAAATGTTGAACTGCTGGGCGATTCGCCGGTTATCGTCCGTGTTGCACTTGCCAAACGCGACTTTACCGGCAAATTCCTTCGACAACTCGTCCATGACCGGAGCGATCCGCTGGCAGGGGCCGCACCATTCCGCCCAGAAATCGATGACTGCGAACGGGTGGGTGGTGACAAATTCCTGAAAATGCATCTCGTCAATGTTCGATACGTTCCCGGCTTTCTCGGTGTGCTTCATCTTTTCCGTCAGCTCCTGCATACGCTTCTCCCGGATCCGGGCAAGCTCATCATCCATACTGATGATTATTCCGGCCGATCTCATTTAATCGTAACGGACAAGGGAGGTTTTCCGTGAGAGAGGAAGTGAGTAAAGTATATCAGCGCCCCCTGACTATATTATAAACCTGATTAGAGGAAGCGAGGTAGGGTAGTCAGGATATCCCGACGGGCTCATAACCCGTAGATCGATGGTTCAAATCCATCCCTCGCTATTGGACTGTTCTTGAGTTTTGTTTTAAAACCGTGGTATTTTTCCATCTCAATCAGAAATCATTGATCCGGTACCGCTGACTGAATTATTGGTAAAATCAGATAACACCACGGTAGAATGCGAGCCCGGCATACGGGCGGAATGCTTCAATCAGCCGGGATTGTTCGTTGTCGTTCATGGGAATCGGATGTTGGCCGGCAAGGGAAAGCTGCCGGACCTCACCGGGCGTGGAACACCCGACGATCACCACATCCGTGTCCTGTCCAAGGGCAAAACGGATGAGCGCATCCGGGCTGATCCCGGCATCCGGAAAGATGAAGTTCCCAGCACCCAGTGTCTTCATCCCTATGACACCTATCCCGCGTTCCCGGGCTGCGGGGATCACCTGATCAATGAATCCGCCAATGACTACCTCAACCGGGTTGACCGGCAAGAGAACCGCGTCAACATCCCAATGCGTGACAGCGTGGAGCAGGACCGTCGGATCATAGTGCCCGGTCACTCCGATACCCCGGACCACTCCGGTATCGCGGGCTTCGGTGAATACCTGCAATGCACCTTCCGGCCCCTCGATCCGGCGGATATCTTCCCTAGTTCGCACATCATGGATCTGCCAGAGCCCGAGATGATCCCTGCCCAGCCGGGCAAGGGTCCGCCTGAGATCGGCCGTGGCACCCTCCGAATCTCTTTGAGCGGATTTGCTGGTCTGGAAGGTATCAGGGATCCGCCCGGGGTACTGTTTCCAGAACCGGCCCAGGTACTGCTCGCTGCCGGCATATGCGGGTGCGGAGTCGAAGTACCGGATGCCACTCTCGTACGCAGCGCTGAGCATGGCCTGCGCTTCCCCCTCCCTGCCTTCGGTACGGAGTACCCCTTCCCCGCCAAGCCCGACCCGGGCCGGACTCCCGATCAGCGATCGCAGTCTGCTCCCGCCTGTCATGATACTCCCCATTCAACCCTTGGATCATAAAAACCTGTGGACAGGGACAATGCCCGGTGGAATTCAACCCTTCTTCGCGACCGTCACGATGAACGTGCGGTTCTTGTACACAACATCCACGTTCGAAAACCCGGCTTTCTTCAGCCACGTCAGCTGGTCCGACAACTTCTCGTTCCGGTCAAGGGTGTCCCGCCGTTTCAGGATCTCGGCATGCTGGACTTCCGTTAAAGGCCCGCTCCGGAGAAAATCGTTCCAGTAATCGAGATATCGTTTGCGGAAGTACGGGGTTTCCCCATCTGCCTGGTCCGCATTGACAAACATCCCGCCCGGCTTCAGTCCACGACAAATCCGCCCGAAGAGGCGGCGCTTGTCTTCCGGCGAGAGGTGGTGGATGGAGAGCGCGGAGCACACCAGATCATAGGGCCCGCCAAGCTTCGACCGGCTGTAATCGCAGACAATATACTCAGTATCCGGCCGCGTGGCAAACCGCTTCTTTGCCTCATCCAGCATGTTCTCGGAGATGTCCATCAGGGTCAGGCGGGCATCGGGGAATTTCTCCAGCAAAAACGCACTCAGAAGACCGGTACCGGCCCCGACGTCGAGGATCCCGGGCTTCGGTACTACCGTCTCCATAGCCCATACCGCTGCACCGTAATACTGCCGCATCTCCGGGAGGATGTACTCACGCTGCGAGTCGTAGTCCTGCGCGAATGTATTGAACGCCTTCCTGATGTGCTCCATGAAAAACCTGCCTGATGATCCCAAAAAGGGGATTGCCTGTATGAATTCTGCACGGAAACGCCAAAAAAGATTGGGAGAGACTGCCCTGCTCAAGGGGGGGGCCGGGCTGCAGGGGGATGTTTATGCTCATTATGCTTCAAACGACCCGAGCTTTGCCTGGATCGTGCTGTCAACGAAATCGACCCTGCAGGGCGCTGCATGCTCGCCATCGATCGGGAGCGGGTAGCAGCCCGTCAGGCAGCCGGTGCAGAGATCGTCCCGGGTAAAGCCGATCGCCTGGACCAGGGCATCGAGCGAGATATGGTGGAGGGTGGTTGCCGTGATGCTCTTGCGCACTTCCTCTTCGTCCCGCTTATGGGCAATGAGTTCCTCCCGCGTGGGGAAATCCACGCCAAGGTAGCACGGGGCCTTGATCGCAGGGGAACCGATCCGCACATGGACCTCCCGGGCACCGGCTTCCCGGACCATGCCGATGATCCGTTTCGAGGTGGTCCCCCGGACAATGCTATCGTCAACGAGCACCACGGACTTGTCTTTCAGGTGGGCCGGGATCGGGTTGAGCTTGATCCGCACCGCCTTTTCCCGTTCTTTCTGGGTCGGCATGATGAAGGTGCGCCCCATGTACCGGTTCTTCATGAGGGACTCAACATATGGGATCCTGGACTGTTCAGCGTATCCGATCGCGTACGCGATCCCGGAGTCGGGCAGGGCTCCGACTGAATCTGCATACACGGGTGCTTCCTCGTGGAGTTTCTTGCCGACCTTCCGGCGGACATCGTACACCAGCACTCCGTCGATGACTGAATCGGCCCGCGCGAAATAGACATACTCAAAGATGCAGTGCGCACGCTTGCCGGCAACGGCGACCTGTGTGCAGCGGATCCCGTCGCTGTCCATCCTTACGAGTTCGCCGGGTTTCATATCCCGGATCAGCTTTCCCCCGAGTGCATCGACAGCGACACTCTCTGAGGCGACCAGGTAACCGTTCTCAAGCTTCCCGATGCAGAATGGTTTGATACCGAGGGGGTCGCGGAAGGCATAGAGGATGCCGTCGATCATCATGACGACCGAATAGGAGCCCTCCATCTTGCGCATGCAGACCTGCACGGCGTCTTCAACAATCCCCGATCTGCTGATCTCGTCCATGAGGATCTTGGCGATGATCTCGGTGTCGGTCGTTGTGGTAAAGATCTGGCCCGACTGCTCGTACTCAGCCCGGAGAGCACAGGTATTGACAAGGTTCCCGTTGTGGGCGATAGAGATAAAATGCTCCTGGAACTGGAAGTTCAGGGGCTGGATGTTCTCAGGAAGATTTGCGCCGGTTGTCGGGTAACGGACATGGCCGATGCCGGCCGTGCCTTTCAGATCGGATAAAACAGGGGGGGAGAAGACATCGGCAACGAGGCCGTTCCCCTTGAATTTATGGAGATTGATGCCGTCAAACGTGGAAATTCCCGCGCTCTCCTGTCCCCGGTGCTGGAGAGCGTACAGGGCGTAATAGAGTTGTATTGATACACCGCCAGCATCCACGATGCCAACGATTCCACACATGGTACAACTCTAATGCGTCGGGATTTTTGGTCTCTTGGTGTTCCACTTGTTGCTGATCAGTTTGGTGCTCCTGCCAAAACCGCAGGCAGAGCAGACTTTCTTCTGGGCGTGGAACGAGATCTTCCCGCAGCGCCGGCAGGCGATGTGGGTGAACTTGTTCATCTTTCCCATGGATGGAGTGCCTTTTGACATGTTACCTCACCTTATTGTTCGAGTGATGGAGAGATATAAATCACATTATCCCCGCGGACGATGAGCGTGCCGACCTTCTGGACCTGCCCGTTCTCGGTCTCCTCGGCCTTGTCGAGGACGAGGTTCATATGTACATCATATCCCTGGAGAACGCCCCGGATCTCTCTCCCGCCTTTGAGAGATACTATCACGGGCTGACGGTTCAGCACCAGATCCAAAATATCCAACGGTCGTTTGGTCATACAAATACCCTGTTACCATCGCTCTGGAGTAATATATGTGTGTGAGCAGGTTACTTAAACATACCGTAGATCTGCATCCCTCAATAAGGTTTCCTGTCCTGAAAAAACGACCCGGTTCATGGTTTTTTCCCATCAGGAACCGCCCGGTCATTTTACCGGAAAGGGAAATGGTTTTCTTGGGCGCGCTCAGAATGTACGAGCAGAACAATGAAAAAGATAGTTGCGAAAAAACGTCACTCCATCCGGAAAAGCCAGGGGCAGGACCTGCTCTTGCGGCTAAAAGAACAGATCGGCCCTTCAGAAAAGCTGTTCCACGCGGACATGATCGAGGTGCTCGAGACCAATGCAGACGTCTCCCTCTTCCTGGTCAACAAGAAACCACTCCTGATGGACACCGGCAGCTGGGTCTTTCCGACCCTGAAGGGTGCTGTGCAGATCCCGTTCCCGGAGCGCAGGGTTGCCGTTGATGCCGGGGCAATCCCGTACGTGGTCAACGGTGCAGACATCATGCGGCCCGGTATCGTCTCAGTAACCGATGACGTGAAAGCGAATGCACCGGTACAGATCGTTGACGAGCGGCATGGCAAACCGCTCGCTATCGGCATCGCCCTCTTCGATGCGCCCGAGATGCGTGCCAGAACGACCGGAAAAATGGTAAAAAAGTTCCATCACGTCGGTGACGAGATCTGGAACCTGGAGATCTGAGCGATCCGGCTTTCTGGAACGGTGCGGAAAAACGGCAGTTTTGCCCTTTTTTTTTGGAAAAAACCCTGTCCGGAAGCCCCAGAATAGATACTATTAAATAATTTTCGTCATACAGTTTTTTTATGGTTAAGATCATAGACACCCTTCTTGGCAAGAGCTCCGGAAGCTCGGACGAAGACTATATGGAACTGGACCTGGCTTCGTACGAGGAACATGGCGGTGCCGGCCCGGCACTGCTCGTGAAGATTGCAACGATCAGCGACCTCAAGGATACCCCCCGTGTCAAAGACGAGGTCTATTCCGGTAACATCGTGATCGTGGATATCTCCCGCCTGAAGATGGACAAGATCTCCTACGAGCGGGTCTTGAAGGACTTAAAAGAAGTAGCAAAGGATGTCAATGGCGATATCATCGGCCTTGGGGACCAGCGCTATGTTGTCCTGACCCCGATGTCGGTGAAGATCTCCCGCGACAAGATCGGTGGGGCGTAAGTGCAGACGGTCGTCCCGGGTCCCTGTCCCTGTTGCAGTACTGAAACCGAATACCTGTATAAGACAGAAAATATCCCCTATTTTTCCGATATACTCATCATTTCTGCGGTCTGTCCGGGATGCGGGTACAGGTTCGTTGACACGCAGCTCTTAAAACATGGCGAACCGGCACGGTATACCGTGGCGGTTGATTCTGAGGCCGACCTCGCGGTCCGGGTGGTCCGGAGCATGAGCGCCAGTATCGAGATCCCCGAACTCGGGGTGCGGATCGATCCCGGCCCGGTCTGCCAGGGATTCATCTCCAATGTCGAGGGTGTGCTCGACCGGATCGAGACCGTTGTGAAAGGGGCTCTTCGCTGGGGCAACGATGTCGAGCGGGAGAATGCCGCGGCGCTCCTTGCGGATATTGCGCGGGTGAAAGCGGGGACGTTTACGATTACGTTGATCTTAGAAGACCCGAACGGGAACAGCGGGATCATTGCGGATAAGACGGTGACGGAACCGTACGTGCCGGAAGAAGAGTATATGTGAGAGCCTCGCGAGTGTTTTTACGCTGTTTAATAGATTCCTGATTTTACGGTGACAGCTCTGGATGGGGCCAGAGACAGAGAGCGCGATTTGTACCCATGCGGCCCCCTCCATCCCCATGCTTCTTTCTTCAGCGTTATCTCTGTCGTATTTTTTCAGAAAAAACGGGCATATCCTGGAATCTGATGGAGGGGGTCGCATGGGTACAAAATACTTTTGAGCGGGGCGCAGACGCTTTGAAATGGTGGAAAAATATGACGATAACGTATCGCTGGTGCCTGTCCGGTGCGGTACCGGTTTGTACCCGTCCGACCCCCTCCATCCTTTGGGACAAAATTCACTCAAGCCCTGTTTTTTTTTTAAAAACCTCCAATAAATTTTCTCGATTCTTAAGTAGTTCGCGGAACTCGCGGCCCCCCTCTTGTGCCACCAGTCCCCCCATTGGGGGCGGGACACATTGCGATTTTGTTGATTAAGGAAGATTGCACTCATTTTCGTTGATTTACTTGGGTAATACAAAGGCATCGCAATGTGGGGGATGCCCACGCGGCGGGGGCGGAGCTATAGCGGAGCCCCCAGGAGCGTCAAACTTAAACACAATTTTACCGGAAAAATCGCTAATCGATTTTCATACGAAAAACGGATCGCGATCAATCCGGATCGGGTTTTCACTCGCAATCGTGATCGCGATTATAAAATGAAAATCGCTGATCGATTTGAAAACCAAATTCAGGATCCGATTTTGATCTAAGAATCGCGGATCGTTTTTCATACGAAAATCGGATCGCGATCTTCAGCTCCGACTGTATTGACGCTGTGAGATCCGGTTTCCAATCGCTGATCGATTTTAAAATGAGAACCGGAGATCGATTTTGATCTGAAAATCGCTGATCGATTCC
>JBAVWM010000368.1:0-2939 GCA_049697815.1 Methanoregula sp.
GCCATGAAACGACCGTGCAACCGGGAGCACTTCGCAACCATCTCCGGTGCGGGAGTACAACCTGGTGGAATATGGGCCGGCCTTTCCCGACGAGATCCGGAAGGAGAGCGGGGACTTGCCGGAATACGCAGGCTGGTGCGACTGCTCATCCTGACGGTGTTGTTCATGAAAAGGACACAAGCCGGATGAACCTGCGGTCATGCCAATCCGCGGTAACGGATCAGTATGCCGCGGGTTGGCCCTGGTCTCTGATGGGTATCCGGCAATCATGAGACCATACTCCGTAAGGGTACATTTTTTTTAAAAGGCGGGAAAGGAAAATACCGGCAATTCCAAAAAAAAAAAGAAATAATGTCGCCAGAGAAAAAACCTATCGTGTCAGCTGCCTAGAGCGGGGAGTCCGGCAGGGATCCTGGCAGGGTAATGTCTCCCTCGAGCGTTTCCAGGAACACACAGAGACACCGATGCCGTTCTTCTGCCAGTCTTCTTGCTGTTTCTGTATACATCAGGCTGTTGAGATTCAGCAGTTTCTTGTGCATGTGGTCCACGGCATCGCTGATCTCCCCGCCATGTTCTCCCGCACGGATGAATGTCCGTGCGATTCCAACTGCCCCCATTGCGTCCAGCTTGTCTGCATCTGAGAGGATCCATGCTTCCAGTGTTTCCGGCTTTTTGATGGAGCGGTACCGGTGTGTGCGTATTGCGTGCGTGATTTTCCGGATGCTTTTCTCATTATACCTGATTGAACGGAGATAGTGCTCTGCCATCCGTGCTCCTGCTTCTTCATGGTGTATACCCGTTTGCTTCTCGAGCGGTCGTGCGATATCATGGAAGAGTGCAGCAGGAAGCACTACCTCCATCTCGGCATTCTCTACCTTCCCGATAACCTCACAAAGGTATTCGACCCGCAGAACGTGATCCAGCCCGTGTGAACCCGGCTGACTGAATACTCCTTTTATATATTGCCGTATTGTATCGATTTTTTCATCCATAATCCGTATAACCCGTAAATACTGGTAGAACCGGTGGGTATATAATCGGCTCGCGCCAGGTTTTCAATGGTTTTCCCTGCAACCTGTCCTGCCGGAGGATTCCTGAAAAGAGACGGGTTCCACCCAAACGTGGGTTATTTTCGCCCGGTCCCTGGTATACCCGGATAGAGAACAGGAGATACTGCCTGCGTGCTTCTTACCGGTAAAGCGAGGCGGTATTTCCAATATCCTGAAATCCAGATAAAATTTTCTGAAATTCTGTACGCCGATCAGGACTTATTACGGGTTCATTCCAGTGGAAGCAATGGGGTATAAAAATATTATGAATCTGCCGGATTTTCAAAAATAACGGATACCCGACCATAAACCAGGAAATGCAGGCAGGATCCGCTTGGAAATTCCTGCCCCCTGCTGGTTTTTTCATTCTGTTTTTTCATCCGGTGATCTCCGGGAGTGTTGCAATGGATCCAATAAATCCGATGATACGTGGCATTCCAATTCCGGGGATCAGTAAACCGGCTGAACGGGTGAAGGGTAAGAGTTCGGGTATCAGCAAAAAAAAACAGGCTGAATATTCTCGAATCTTTGGATATGAACTATACGTATAAAAACCCATTTTGAGAACCATCCGGCAGTATTCATCAATTATTCATCATTCTCATCCAGCCTTGCCGTAATCCTCTTATATGATCAGTGGCCACCAACGCATTGTATGAAGGTTCTTGTCATTCTTGCTCCCGAAAAATTCCGTGACGAAGAGTTTACTGTACCGGCAGCCGCGTTCCAGAAAGCTGGCATCGGATATGACATTGCCTCGACCCGCAGAGGACCCTGTACTGGGATGCTGGGGACAAAGACACATGCTACCCTGTCCTTTGAAGACGTGGATCCCAACTCCTATGACGGGATCCTTATTGTCGGGGGTGGTGGTGCCCAGTCCTATCTCTGGGAAGATAAGGTATTGGGCGAGATGGTGAAACACTTCCATGCGTCTTTGAAGGTAGTTGCTGCAATCTGTCTTGCTCCTGTCGTGCTCGCCCGTGCCGGGATCCTCACGGGGAAAAAAGCAACCTTTTTCAACAGCCCGATCTCGGTTAAGGAGATGAAAGCAGGTGGCGCAGTGCTCGTTGACAAGGCGGTTGTAAGCGACAGCCGGATCATTACTGCGAACGGTCCCGCGGCAGCAAAAGAGTTTGCAGAGACATTCATCCGCACCCTTACCCCATGAGAATGGTGATGGGCGGTCCCTTAAAAAAACAGGGGGTATTTTCCCGTTTTTATCGCGGATTGCCAAAAAATTGGCAGATAACCGTTTGATCCCGCACATCCGGTTCCTGGCATTGTTCCCACCTGATCAGGAACGAGGCACGTGCCCGGGCAACGGGTTTGGTATTCCCGGTCTTTACTGCCCTTTCCATAGCCCCGTATGACGTATCCTCAGGGGAAGTGAACCCGGTAATCTCTCCGGACCCAAAATCCGCCCGTTACTCTGGCAGGGCCGTTCCGGTATTGTTTATGGCCGATAAGGAAATGACCGTTTTCGTATTTGATGAGGATATCGGGATTTTTTTGCCGGTGCAAGAACATCTTTCATGTTCTCGTGGAGGTCGTACGGTGTCAGCACGTCCTCTATGCAGTCTGCAAATACCTTTTTGTCAGCATACTTTCAACCGCTGCAAATCCCGTATCCGTACATTTTGCTCCCCGTTAAAAGGAATATATTTTATAAAAGGGGCTCCTCGCTCTTCAAAACAGCGGAGAGTGCCCCGGTCAGGGCGCCCCGCAAGACCCCGCTCAGAGAAACGGTCAATGCGGCTGGTCCTGTGATGAATTGCGCGCGCACTCGCCGGTATGGGCAGGCCATTTCATTCGCCTGTCGGCTGTACCGCCCTGAGCCGTGCTCTTTGCCGCGGGCAAAAGCCTAATGTCCTTATCAAAGAAAAAATG
>JBAVWM010000369.1:0-1524 GCA_049697815.1 Methanoregula sp.
GGTATGCATCATCTCCGTCGATTTTATACATCACTTTCTCGAAATCGCCAAGATCCGTGACCCCCTCGTATGAGGAGCGGTTGATCATATAGGGAGGGATCACCGGAGAAAAACCTTTTTTTACAAGCAGGTCGAGCGCATAACGCTGGAGCGCCAGGTCCAGCAGGACAAGGCTGCCTTTCAAGAAATAGAACCCGGCACCGGCTATCTTGGTTGCCCGCTCAAAGTCAGCCCAGTTATTGTCAGTGGCGAGCTGGCCATGGTTTTTAACCTCGAAGTCGACAGATCGGGGAGTGCCAATGCGTTTTACTTCAACGTTTTCCGCATCATCCTTTCCAACCGGGACACTCTCATGCAGGATATTGGGGAGGCGCATGAGGTGATGATGGATCGTATTTCTGATCTCTTCCTGTTCGGCATCGCAGGCGCGGATCCTCCGGGGCAGGTCTGCCGCCTCTGCCATGAGATCCTGTGCGTCTTTTCCGGCTTTTTTTGCTGTATTGATATCCCGGGCAATGGTATTCCGCCGCTGGCGAAGGGTATCCGTTTCCCCCTTGAGTTCCCGGGATCTCGCGTCTTTTTTGAGGAGATCATCCACCCATTCAATCTTTTCGGGATCATTTCTTTTGCGTAAATCTGCTTTTATTATCTCCGGATGTGCCCGGACGAACCTGATGTCAAGCATGGAATAACCTTCGCGCTGTCATTTCTGCACTCGTTCTGCACTGGTAGGAAATTATTACCTATCATACTGTATCGTTTTAATTCTTATGTTGAACCGATGCACGCAATTTCATATCGGGCAACCGGTATTTGTGAATTAACCTCATCCGTCCACTCTGGGAGCAGCTTACTGAGCATCATCGGGAGAAGGCATTCCACGTTAAGAGGAAGTATACACGGATGAGCTTTGAGGACCGGCGATCCTCTTTCTGTAAACCCGATGAATACGGACAGCTGCGACTGGACCCTGCAGCCGACACGATGACCGGGAAGGATGTAGGGTATTAGTGTCTGTTCGGTATCATCGGAAAAGACGGGGGAGGCGGAGTTCCAGTTTGTGGGCTCGCGTACGGGTCAAAGGGCATCGGTACTGTCTTATCACCCGGGGGGTCACCTGGATGGATACCATCGGGATGGTCGGGAAACGGGTATCCGTGGGTGACGGCAATGCGGCCGCGTGGGCGTTTTACCGGAAGTTCGGGTTTTACCCGCGGATGACGGTGCTTGAACAGAAGACAGATCCCGATTGATAATTCCGATCTCTTCCCGATACCTCCTATAGCCGGAAATCCTTAATTCTTGCAGCGTGAGTGATATACTATGCATTCCGGCCGGCTCCTGATCTTTGTCTTTAAATGTGACCGGGGAAACCTCTCTGCTATCAGGGATTATTCACAGACACTCAGTGCTGACAAACCTCCTGAATGCAACCTGCTCGCCCTTATCTCGAGCCCGGTTGGCATAAAAAAAGGGTGGAAACGATATATCCAGGAACTCAAAATACCAGTCCGGTTCCTTTAC
>JBAVWM010000370.1:0-3973 GCA_049697815.1 Methanoregula sp.
CAAGACCGAGGGCAATGACCGCGGGGATGATATAGATGGCCAGATTATTGAAGAGGAACGTGAAGCCCGCATAATACGGGGCGCCGGACAGTTTTGAGATTACGATCGTTGAGAGCGGCTCGCCGAGTGGGGTCAGCCCGGCGCCAAGACCGATAGAGAAACAGGCAACGACCGCGATCTCCACTTTTGCCTTCTTTATGATTGGCAGGGCGTTGACAATCTCGACAAGGATGATTGCGGCGAGGATCGCGGAGATGATGCTCGAGACAATGCCGAGGACGACAATGAGGAAGAAGACGATGGCCTGCAGGGGGACGCGGTCGACCATGCTGACAATCGCCGCCTCCAGTTTATGGTGGAACCAGTAGATGAGGAGCCCGACGAACAGGACGATCTGGACGATCCCCACGGGAATACCGAAAACGGTGGTGATCTTCAGGGGCGCAAGGAGCGCCTCTTCGATGATCGCTATGCTCCAGCCGGTTGTTTCCCCGGGAATGGTCATGAACCCGGAAATAGTCAGCGCCGCGACCCCGCAGACAAAGAGGAAGACCTCGAGGTTGCGCTCGACCTGTTTTACCCTGAACGGAAGGATGAGGACGAGGAGAAAAATGATCAAGAGCCCGAGATTTACAAAAATGTCCACCCAGTTCACCTTTTTGTTGTACCTGAATCTGATCCAGGCCGGTTTATTGTACCAGCTGTGCAGTTATTGAATTAATGGATTCCTTTTTACCGGAGTGCTTTTAACCTGATACTCTCGCTGATCCGTGCTCCGGGAAAATATTCCCGTACAGAGGGTTCTTTTTTTTAAACCGGGCGATTCTCATGTCAGAATCAAGGGAAAAACGAACGAAACATATATCGTCTATGGTGTTGTAGACCACAACAGTAGTATAAGGTTTACGGATGGTATGCCACAGGATCTGACCAAATTAATCGAGAAAATCAAGGCAAGTGCAGTTGACAGGTGCAGGGACCGGATAGATGCTGCAGCGAGCAAAGCACGGGGGTTGATCTCCACGAATACTGCGGAAACCTGTAAAAACACCCCTCCAGGTACTGTGACACGTGACGTAACATCCGTCTTCAAAAAGCGGCATGGGTTGTGATAACGGTGGCGGAGGAAAATGGCGGATAAGACATTATTGCAACAAATCCGGGAAAAAGAACTGATGCTCAACATCAAAATCGAAGACACGCGAAGGGCTGCTGAGGAGATCATCCAAAAAGCGAGAAGAGATGCGGACGAGATGATTGAACAATCAGAGAGAGAGGGAAAGGCAGCTGCACAACAATATTATGAGAACGAAATGGAGGCCACAAAAAAAGAGATTGATCAGGTTATGACCCGGGGCAACCTGGAAGCGATTTCCATACAAGAAACGGGGGAGCGCAACTTACAACCGGCAATAAAGATGATCGTAGAGACCGTATCCATGGAGTAAGGGCATATGCTTCAGAAGATGAAAAAGATCCAGGTTATCGGGCCAAAAAACGATCTTCAGGGCGTTGTGGATGTCCTGTACCAGACCGGTACTGTCCATCTGGAGGACGTATCAAAGACCATCCGTCCCGGGGATAACATCCTCAGAAAAATGGATTTTTTAAAACCAGGAGAACTCACCAGTATCCTGATGAAGATCGGGGGGATTTTTCTTTCTCTCCCGAAAATACCGGATGATCCGCAAAAGCAGGCACAGATCACGGATGAACTGCAGAAAAAAAGCCAGGCTGAGCTGATCGAACGGGCAAACCAGGTGGTTCTGGCTCTCGAATCGACCACAAAGGATCTTGCCGAACAAAAGACCACGATGGAATATACCCTGAACGCCCTGGACAGGTATGAGAAAATTATCAAAAAAATTGAGCCGATAGAGAGCCAGTTGCCGGTTTTAAAAGGGTTTGAGATCACTGTGATTCTCATTCAGCGTGAGTTCCGGGATGTTCTGGAATTTGTCAGGAATGCACTGGTGGAGATCACGAGAAACCAGTTTGAGCTGATCTCTGCCGATGTTGATGAAACGAGCATTGCCACCGTTATCATATTCAACAAAAAATATTCCGAGCAGGTCCACTCGTTTATCTTTTCCCAGAACGTCAACGAAGTGAGAATGCCCCAGGAGTACCTGGGAAAGCCGTTCATAGAAATTCTCCAGCTCATTACGGAAAAGAGGAAAAAAACAATTGACGATATGGCACTCATTGATGGAAAGCTGGTAGATCTTTCCAGAGAATGGTACCAGGAACTTGCAGTTCTCAAAAAAGTGCTTGAGGACCGGAACGAAGAGGCGGGTGTGTTTGGCAAATTCGGCCAGACGGAGTACACCTTCTTAATTGAGGGGTGGGTCCCGAAAAAGTACCTGAAACGAACAAAAGAAGCGCTGGATAAAACCTTCGGGAACAGGGTAATTGTCCTTGAGGTTGAAGTAAGTCCGGAGAAGATGGACGAGGCGCCATCCTTCTATGACAACCCGACGATTGTAAAGCCCTTTGAATTTCTCGTAAACATCGTCAGTATGCCAAGATACGGGGAGGTCGATCCGTCCCCGCTGATGGCGATCTTCTTCCCGTTCTTTTTCGGCCTTATGGTCGGAGATATCGCATATGGGGCCATCATTCTGGTATTTGCTCTCGTCATGAAAAAGATATATAATACAAAAATCTGGCTCCGGCACCTGATGGACATCCTGGTCATCTCCTCCATATGGACAATTTTCTTCGGATTCCTGTTTGGAGAATTCTTCGGGAATTTCGGGGAGGAGATGGGCTGGACCCAGCCCATGACCTTCCTAGGAATCACCTGGAACAGGATTGACGCGATTGTCCCCTTCCTCATCCTTGCAATAGCAATCGGCGTATGCCATATTCTGCTCGGTCTTGGTATTGGAACCTTCAATGCTCTTGCCAAAAAGAGCAAAAAACATGCAATAGAAAAGGCAGGAATGATCGGGATGATCCTCGGGATGCTTCTTATCATCGGGGCCGTGATGAAATTGATACCGGCCGGTCTCCTCCCGTTGAGTGTCATTATCATCATCATAGCCATTGCGATGATCATTTATGGCGGCGGGTTCTTCGGGGCAATTGAGATCATGAGTACCGCGGTAAATATCCTCTCCTATGCGAGGCTGATGGCGATTGGCATGGCTTCAGTAGTCCTGGCACTGGTCGCCAACAAGCTCGGGGGAATGGCGGAAGTTGCAGCCGTAGGGTTTTTGATCGCCGCAATGATGCATATTCTCAATATCGGCCTCGCAATGTTCTCCCCGTTCCTGCATTCACTCAGGTTGCATCTGGTGGAATTCCACTCCAAATTTTACGAAGGGGGAGGAAAGATCTACAAACCCTTCATGAAAGGGAATGGGGGGCAAGAACGATGAAGTGACTGCAGGACATCGTGCCGGTCATGGAAAAAAGCAGTACCGAAGACTGAACATCTGATATCTGGAATCAAAGTATTGAATGCAAAAAAACGGGGATGTGGTTAACATGGTGGATTTTGGAATACCAATCGGAGCTGCAATTGCATTTGGTCTCGGGGCGCTGGGAACAGGCATTGCCCAGTCAAAAATCGGGGCCGCAGGTGCCGGAGCGGTTGCCGAGAAACCTGAATCATTTGGTCTCATGCTGATCCTTGTGGCAATTCCTGAAACTCTGGTGATCCTGGGTTTCGTGGTCGCGGCTATGATCATGCTCATGCTGCAATGAGCATATGCGGGGGAACGCAACCGATGAATATACCGGAATGTCCGGGGACCGGTCAGATCAGGCGTTCAGTGGAGCAGGATCCTGTGTAAGGATACTAAGGAATTGCCCATGACAATGCCGGCCAAAAAAATACCAAAATAAAAGCGGGTGTAATGATGCCGTATGAGCAGTTGATTGAATCGGTGGAGAAGTGTGCCGACGACAAGATCAGGGGAGTTACAGAAAAGGCAACCCGGGAAGCAGAGGAGATACTGTCAGAGGC
>JBAVWM010000371.1:0-9118 GCA_049697815.1 Methanoregula sp.
TTCTTGATGAGCTGCATCCTCACCTTGTGGATCCGGTCGCTGAACCGGTTGAAATCGTCTGATGAGAACGTATCCTGTATGGCCGCGTTGTCCTCCATATGGTTGAGATTGTCCCACATCTTCTGGCGGGCCTCCTCGCGGGCTGCCACACGGGCCGCCTCATCGGCCTGCTGCCGGAGTTTCTCCTCGTGCATCTGCCGGAGGGCTGCGTCAATCTGTGCCTGCTCTTCGGGGGTAACGACATAAGGCCCTTCTTCCGGTGTTTCCGGAGGAGCCGGTTCGGTCACCGGAGGTGGTGGCTGCTGGACCGTGGTTCCCGGCGTTTCCACTGGTATGGGGGGTACCGGGTATACGGGGGGTACCGGTGGTACAGGAGGCTGGACACCGGTACCTCCGGCAATAAGGGTCTGGAGAATGGTTGGTCCGTTGACGAATATGGAGAGTATTGTTGAGAAGCCGCCGGATATCACTACAGCAAAGCCATCGGTGCGCAGGCAGTCCTGTGCATTCAGGATATCCCGGGTGCAGTCATCGGCGCGGACCGGCAGGACGAGGAAAGAACCGACCGCGGCAAGGAGGAGAACCAGCGCGCCCGCAGATGCCGGGGCCGGGGGTTTGCCGGCCGGTGGCGCGACACCGGTCCCCGGCATGCCGATCGCGGGAGTGCGGGTGATGGCATAGGCACCAAAGGTCCCGATGATCATGTTCATCTGGATTAAGGTGTATTCACGGATCCCGATAGAGTAGAGGACAAACGAGGTCAGGAACGGGAATGCAATGCCGATGCCCACGAGCAGGAGTTTTGAGACATTCTGCCGGTATGGCTGGAGCGGGAGAAGCATCTTGTCGATATCTGCCCGGAACCAGACGAGGATGACCGGGATCCCGATCATGAGAACAGGAGTCAGGAAGTCAAACCCTTCGCGGATCCCCGAATAGAGCAGCCAGAAGACCGCGGCCACGATACCGCCAAGGATGGAGAGGAGGTCCCACCATTTCTGCGGGCGTTTTGTGATCGGGACCTCTTTTGACATCTTCCTGAAGTCACCGACTGTCATTAGCTGGGATTTGAACTCGTTGAAGTCCTTGGCATGCTCCGGCTGATTCGGACCTGCCCCGGGCATCCCGGGGGGCGTCTCCGTCTGCCATGCAGAGCCAGTCCAGGAGAGCCATCCGGTGCCTGAAGGATCGGGTTGCCACCACCGCCCTTGAGGATCGGTGACCCGGAGGGCATTAACCGCAGCGGTATATGCATCTTTCGTGATCTGTCCACCTGCAAGCTGCGACGAGAGCCGTTCCCGTTCTTTTTCCGCTGAAATAAAATCCATACGTGTAAACACCCTGTTACAGAAGGCGGGTTGGTCCTGATACCTGTGGGGTTATGAACTATTCATGAATTAATTCTCCTATTTGATACCGATCCTATCCGCAAGAGGGGTCGGTTTATACCTGCATGCACGTGGCAGCAGGGGAAGACCATACACGTTTCCTCCCCCGACCCCCCCCAGCAACAAAGTGCGGGATTGTTTTGTATTTCATGTCGTAAAGATGGCCGGTTTTCCGGAAAAATGCAGTAGGGTTGGAAGGGGTCGGAGGGAATATTTGTCCGGAATGGGGTTCTGACAGCGTGGCAATAATGAAAATTTACGGCAAGGACACTTGCAGGGTACTAGTTTTCACAGATCGAAAGTATACCGCTTGACTCCCTCCCACTGTCCTTTGCTCATTAAACTCAGGCAATTGATCCGCCGCGGGGGCGCCCCGTCGGGGGCGGCGGCGTTCATCGTACTTGGAAAATGAGGAGATGGGGTCTGATTGAAATCAGCGAGATAATATACATCAAAATTAATAGGAATTATCGGGACATGATATGACTCAATATATTGTCCATTCCACAGAAGAATCTGAATGTGAAAAAAGACCGTGAAGGAATTCTCACAGGAAATGGAATTTTTTGAAGAACTTGCAGAGTTCTTCTTAGAGGTTATATCAGAAGCAAATCAAGGTAAAGATAGTCCTCATACCTACAATCACCAGGATACAGCAATTATGTTTATTAATCAAAAAATTTTCAGATCATTGATTCGCTTTACCCAAATCTGATAGTATTTTGTAGACATGTCAAACCCATATTGCATTTTTCATACAGAATATCTCAGAACCGCATCACCGAATCAATCGCCGACTTCCCCGCCACCTTACGATATGCATCAATGTCCCGGAACGGCCTCTTTGCGATCACCGCGGCCACCTTCTTCTTCCCGATCCCCGGCAGCCACCGGAGTGCGGGGGCCGGCAGCGTGTTGATCGCAACCGGCACCGGCAACGCCGTGACAGATCGCATACCCCAGTCAACAACTACGGCATCCGTACCTGTCCGCTCCGGGAGCCGGAGGGGGATGCCGACAAGGATTGGGTACGATCCCATCTGCCGACCGAACGAGAGATCGCCCGATACCTCGACCCGCACATCATGGAGCACGGTGCCGATAGGGAAGACCCGCTGGAGCATCGGGAGGTCGATTTTGTTCCGGACATACTCCTTGAACGCCCTGAACCGGCCCTCGTGCCTGCCGAGCGTGTTGTTTGTGTACGCCGGCGTCCCCTCAAACGGCATCACCTGCCGGATGTTCACGCGCCGGACTGATAGTCCAGCCTTCAGCACCCGGTCAAGGAACTGCTCGTTCTGCTCGTAGGTCTTCTCCGTTTCGCCGGCAAGCCCGCAGACAAAATTGAGCCCGGGGAGGAGTTCGGGCACATTGTCCCGTCGCCTCCAGCCCTCTTCGTTGACTATCTCAATCGCACGGAAGACCTCGTCTGGCTGTGCCTTGAGATTGTTGGCCGCAACAACCAACGGGTCGGCGGTCTCCATCCCGAACGCCGCAACATCACCGGAGGTATGGTACCGGATAATCGCCCGCAGGGCTTCCCGGGCTGCATCCTCATGCCGGGCGATGGTTGCGGGGTTCGTATTGTCAATGTGGAGCGTCTTCAGGTCCGGTGCTGCTGCCCGTATCGCGGAAAAGAGGGCATCGATCTTCTCCGGTTCTGGTGCCGGGTATTCTCCGGATCCTGCGCCATATGCAAGGATGTCGGGCTGCCGGCCAACCCGGAAGTGCCGGGCTCCGTGGGAGTGGAGTGCTGCGACTTCCGCGGTGATTCCCGCGATGCCCCGGTATCTCGGCATTCCATAGAACGGCTCGGTGCAGAACGAACAGCCGCCGGTTGCTCCATGGGAGCAGCCCCGGGCGGTCTCAAGCTCGCACATCACGAACGGGTAATCGGGGTGCTGGCTGATTACGCTGCTGCCCGCAATACTCCACGGGTCCGTGCGGGTGTAATCCAGCATTCCCGCTGGTCTATTCCCGGTGAGGTAATTGTCGAGCGCCACGGCCGGCTCACCGGACAGCAGTGCATCAAACCCGCTGATCATCTGCCGGATGGCCGGCTGCCCGCCCTCGCTCGCGTACCCGAACCCGATCGGGCCGCCTATCAGCTTCTTCGGGCCATGGACCATGTGCCCGACCTGCAGGATCTCGGTGAGGGTTGCGGGCGTCCCGCCAAGGTATTTCCCCGGCACCGTCACCCCGGTGATCATAACAAGCAGCGAGGCATTGTTCAGTTCAGCAGTCCGGAACGGATCTTTCCGAAGCTGGTCAATAGTGAGATACCGGACCGTAAAGCGGTGCTCAAGAAGTGCTCCTGCCACCGTCCGGATGTACGGCGAGATGTATGGCGGTACGCCAAGGCACGCCGGCTCGTCCACGTACCCGTCAAGGATAAACGCCGTGCCGCTCATACATCGTGCCCGATCAGGGCGAGGAGTTTCCGGGCCCACCGGAGTTTGCCGCGTTTCATCGGGTCCACGTTCTGGTCATCAAGGTCAAAACCGGCAAGAGCGATATGCGAAGCGCCCAGATCGTCCGCGGCAAAGACCGCCCGGTCTCCATCTGAAAATCCGCCGAAGTTATAGACATGCGGAAGAGGAGCGGCCTGCGTTGTCCCGACCACCTTTCCCGTGAACCGGGGCACCCAGTGGTGCAGGAGCGGCATGTTGTCGCCGTGTGCATGGATCACGATGATGGTCCCCTCGTTGTTCAGTTCGATGAAACGGTCAGTCGCACCGTCAAGGTCCGTGAAGATGGCATCCGGGCGTATGCCATAGGAATCGAGCACATCAGCAGCGGCATCCGCCGCAAAGACAATACCGGTGATCTCCCCGATCTCGTCCTTCAGGCAGGGGGCGTTCCCACAAACCGTCACCTCGTTCCCGTCCGTGAGCGAGGCCAGGGAGAGGAGGTTGTCCTGGAGAAGGAGCGAGGCAAGGAGCCGGGCTGCCTCCTCATCGGCAGCACGATCAAACCCGAAGTACTCAACAATCTCCTGGTAATGGGGCTCCCACTCAGCGAAATTCATGAGCCCCTCACGATTTTCTCAATCCCCAACCCATGATGGTGTTTCGTATCAGCGGATTGCATAAAAAATCCCGCGTGCAACCATTCTGTTGCCTTTCGTCCCTCACCACAAAAAACGGGAAACGACACCGCGTTCCAGGCATCAGGCGCCATTCTTCTTTCCTTCGTTCTCGAGGCCGACCAGATCACGGAACTTCTTCAGGACAGGCTCGATCACGATCTCGAGCAGACGGGCTTTGTCTTCTACCTTCCCGAAATAATGGAGCGGGAGGGTGGCGGCGGCCATGTTCGGGTGGCCGCCCGCATCGCCCATATCCCCGAACGCTTCTGAAAGGGCGTTCCCTATGTGAAGGCGGATATCACGGTTGCGGGCCGAGATTACGATCGCGTTGTCGGTGATGCCATACACGAGCGCCGTGTTCACTCCCTCCAGCGTGATGAGGAGGTCTGCTGCCTGCGGGAGGGCATCGCGGTTCATCACGTAGCCCACGTTTGCAAAGAGGTACCCGCTCTGGATCTTCCGCTCATGGATCGCCTTCCCGATAACATCGAGCGTCTCCTGCGACATGGACGGGGACATGATCTTGTCGAGCAGGTCGGCATCGGTCAGCGGCAGCAGGAACCCTGCATAGCTGAGGTCCTGGGGCGTGACATTGCGCTTGAACTCCTTGGTATCTGTGCGGATACCGTAGAGGAGGGCGGTCGCAACCCTCTTGTCGACCGGCACATCGAGCTCCTGAAGGTACTGGGTCATGATGCTTGCCGTTGCCCCGACACCGGGGCGGATATCGACAAAACTGTTCTGGGTCGCAACATGTTTTCCTTCCCGGTGGTGATCGATGATGATATCGATCTTCGTTTGGGGGGGCACATCGTTATTGGCACCCGGCCCCTCGCAGTCGACCATCGCAAGGTAGGTGCACTTCGTAAGGGTGTCGGCGGTCAGGTGCTCCATCTTGATATCCAGCAGGTTGACAAACGTGCGGTTCTCCTGATGGCCGATGTTTCCCTCATAAAAGATCCGGGTGGCAAGCGTTTTCCCATTGGCCTGTTTTGCAATCTCGGCGAGCGCCATGGCAGAGGAGATCGCGTCCGGGTCCGGGTTTTTATGGGTGATGATCCCGAGCGTTCCCTCCCAGCCGGCCAGGAGGGTAAAGAGCCGCTGCGAGATCCGGTTCGCGTGCTGTTTTTTCACCTGGAGGATTGCCTGCCGTGCAACCACTTCCTGCGGGTAGAGAACAAAATCCGCCCCGGCTGCGGTCAGCTTCTGGCCGTTCACCGGATCGGTCGAACGGGCAACGACCTGAACGCCGGGATACCGTTTCCGGATAGTGAGGACTGCCGCGAGATTCGCGTCACCGTCCCCGGTCATGATGAACGCGATCTCGAACAGCGGAAGTCCTGCGAGCAGGTCAGACGAGGTGATATCGCGCTGGTACGCATCGAACTTCTGGTCGCGGAGGTGGCGGACGCGGGTCTCGTCCTTATCGGCAACGATCACGCGCTCGTGTTCTTTTGCCAGCTCGAGAATAATGTTGTAACCGTTCGTCCCGCATCCGAAAATGCAGTATTTTACCGGTCCCGGCTGCTCAAACTGGACTTCCTGCGGCATGATACAGAAGATGTATCGTTCCACGGTATTAAGGGATTCCAACGGATTGGCCTGCAAAAGACCTTATTTTTTCATCAAATGTCCCGGAAAGTCGCATGATTTTCCAGCCCGTTCTTTCCAAAACCTTTATTCGGCATCATCGACCACATTATCAGGCAACAGCTTGGGTCTGTAGCTTAGTTCGGCATAGCGGCGGACTCTTAATCCGCAGGTCAAGGGTTCAAATCCCTTCAGGCCCGTTTTCTTTTGATTGTTGTCATAGCAGGGCTCTTCCCGTGCCGACCCGATGATCAGCAGGGTTTTTTCAACCCCGTCGATAAAACTATCCGGCATGGGGAACGGGTTACTGCGATCACGATCGGCTGCAAATCTTGACCCGAACAGCCTTGTGATACCGGTTGAGAACAATGGTATCGGCATGCCCCCGGACCTGAAGGAAACTATCTTCGACAGGGTATACGGGAAAACCATGGGTTCGGGCTCTTCCTTGCCCGGGTGGTCCTTGCGATCACCGGTATCTCCGTCCACGAGACAGGACCCCATGGCAAAGGGTCGCTGTCCTTGATGGTTGTGCCAAAAGGCACGTACCTGTCTGCATCGTGAAACCCGCACGGAGGATTTGTTTACCGGAACTCGTAGGCGCCCATCCCGAGATTGCCCCAGTACCAGCTCTGGTGAAGGATCCTCCCCCGTGCTTCTGGCCCGGCGGCCCCCAGGGCAACAAGAAGCGGCATGAAGTGGTCGGGGTAGGGCTGGGCATGGACTGCCGATGGCGCAAGACTGCGATAGCTGACGAGACTCTCACGGTCACCTGCGGTTACCGCCCGGTTCAGCCAGTCGTTGAATGCGATAGCCCATGCACCCGTAGGCACACCTTCCCCCAGCGGCACAGAAGGATCACCCAGCGGGTGGACAGCCCCGCCGCTCCCGATGATGAGTACCCCCTCGTGCCGTAGCGGAGCGAGTGCTTCCCCGAGCGCAACATGCCTTGCCGGATCGAGATGGCTTTGGATCGAGAGCTGGACGACAGGGACCCGGGCTTCCGGGTACATCAGCATCAGGGGTACCCAGGTGCCGTGATCCAGCCCCCGCCCGGTATCAATGTCGCAGTTATGTCCTGCTTCCTCAACAAGGCCGGTGACCCGGTAGGCGAGTTCCGGCGATCCCGGTGCCGGGTAGGTGATCCCGTAGAGTTCCCGGGGAAACCCGGAAAAATCATGGATGGTCGCGGGTTTTATCACCGCATTGACTGCAGGGCGCGGGGTATTCCAGTGGGCGGATATGCAGAGCACTAGGGTAATTTCCGGGAATCTTTCACCAAGCCCGGCGAGGAAGTCGCGGGCTGGCACTCCCTGTTCCAGCGGCAGGGTCGGTGCACCGTGCGAAACGAAAAGCGTGGGAATGGATCCCGGTGTCATGCATGAACCTTTTTTTGTGAGGTAAAAAAGCCATGGATTGGGGATTGTAAGTCTGTCAGGGTGGCTTGTTTATCCGCAGCGTATATCACCCTCAAACGAAATAGGATCCGGTGGAACAGTGAGAACCATGAAGTTTGCAGGCAGCAAGACCGAAAAGAGCCTGCTCGCGGCATTTGCCGGTGAGTCGCAGGCCCGGAACCGCTACACGTTCTTTGCGAGTGCGGCAAAAAAGGAGGGCTATGAACAGATCGCATCTGTTTTCCTACAGACCGCAGAAGAGGAGAAAGAGCACGGAAAACTCTTCTTCAGGCAGCTCAAAGGCGGGGATGTCGAGATTATCGCCTCATACCCGGGGGGAGTGATCGGAGCCACAAAGGAGAACCTCGCGGCTGCGGCTGCAGGCGAGCTGATGGAGTGGGGAACGCTTTACCCGTCCTTTGCAGCCACGGCGAAGAAAGAGGGATTCAAGGAGATCGCGTATCTCTTCAAGATGGTTGGGGAAGTGGAAGCCAATCACGAGGCACGGTACGCGAAACTGCATGCGAACATGATGAACGGGACCATCTTCAAATCCGAGATGCCCGCAAAATGGTACTGCCGGAACTGCGGGTTCGTCCATACCGGGAAGATGGCACCCGCAAAGTGCCCGGTCTGCGACCACCCGCGGGCATATTTCGAGATAGCGGCGGGGAATTACTGAAATTCTCAAAAATTTTTTAAAAAAACCCACGTTTTGAGTGAGAGAAAAAGAGACGTATTTGTATCACTATCATGAGATTTTCTTTGAGGTTCACCCCTCGTTCGTTCTTCAATGGTCGCTTTCGACATCCCAGATTGATAACAGGATCGCTGCCTGACCATAAAAAAAAGTAGAGCAGATATTGGTTAGTCTTGTCGATTTTTTAAAGAGCGGAAACCATATTTGCCGTATACTCCCCGACCCCGGCTTCTCCGACAGGTAGGCTGATATTGATTCCGATTTTCATCACGACACCCTGAACTGAAAAAGATTATCAACATACCATTCTTTCCATCGTTTGAAATCCGAAAGCGGGATTGCATGATTATACTGTAAAAATTTCAGTACCGCCATCGTTGTCATTCCCAGTATAAAAAGTGCATTTTTGGCTTTCGTTTCCCGGGGAACCAGACGATCCATATACATATGCGCATAGGCATAGATCCATGTTGAGGGAACGTTTCCCGTACCATAATGCTTCCTGATCACATTGAGGGTCTCTGCATGGGCTTCAACCCGCTTTGACAGGGTCTTTGTCTCCGGGTAAAACCGGGAGTTTGCGAGGTAGTCATTGATATGCCCAAGTGTTCCGTATTGTTTTGCTATACGTATCCAGTAATCGTAATCCATGACATAGTGAAGGCCATCGTCAAATAATCCGATCGTTTCCATGACTTCCCGTTTCCAGAATGTCGTCGGCTGGCAGATATAACAGGTTTCAGCTAGGTGTCGAAAATCAAAGGATTCGGTCGGGTATCGTTCAATTATTTTTCCTTCTGCAGTCATATGATATCCTTCTCCGTATACAAATTTTGAATCCGGGTTTTCAGATGTAAGATAACGAACTGCACGTGATATTGCACCGGGAAGGTACGTATCATCGGAATTGAGATATGTCAGGATCTCGCCTTTTGCACGCCCGAGCCCTTTATTG
>JBAVWM010000372.1:0-6573 GCA_049697815.1 Methanoregula sp.
ACCGGTACCCTGAGCCGCGAGCAGATCCTCTCCGGTGCCTGGAAAACGGCAAACCTCCGCAGGTATGACGTGACCAATCTCCCGAAGAAGGCGTATCCCGGGAAGATCCATCCTTACCAGCGGATCATCGGGGAGATGCGGGAGATCCTCCTCGAGATGGGATTTTTGGAACTCTACGGCGGCATTGTCCAGCAGTGCTTCTGGAACTTTGATGCTCTCTTCCAGCCGCAGGACCACCCGGCCCGCGAGATGCAGGACACCTTCTACCTCAGGGAGACCCTCCCCCTCCCGAAGGGGTATGAGAAGGTGAAGGCCATGCACATCTCCGGCGGCGAAACCTCCTCGACCGGCTGGGGGGGGGCATGGTCGGAGAAGAAGGCCGAGCAGTGCGTGCTGCGGACGCACACAACGTGCCTCTCCATCCAGCACCTTGCACAGAACAAGAATCCTCCCGTAAAAGCGTTCGCTGTTGGCAGGGTATACCGCCGCGAGACGATTGACACCACCCACCTTGCCGAGTTCGAGCAGCTCGAGGGGATCGTGATGGACGAGAATGTCACGTTCGGGAACCTTCTTGGGATCCTCCGCGAGTTCTACAACCGCATGGGTTTTGAGAGCGTCCGGTTCAAGCCCTCTTATTATCCCTACACCGAGCCGAGCCTTGACGCGGAAGTATACATTGAGGGGATCGGATGGATCGAGATGGGCGGCGCCGGCGTCTTCCGGGAGGAGGTCACCGCACCGATCGGGATACATTACCCCGTCCTCGCATGGGGACTTGGCGTGAGCCGGATCGCGATGCTCCGCCTCGGCCTCAAGGACCTCCGCTACCTGCACAAGAGCGACGTGGCGTTCCTCCGCGAAACACCTTTGCTGCGAAAGGCAAAGGGGGGAGTCTGAAATGGCCGTCATAACCCTCCCCTATAAGTATCTCGAGCGGCTCACCCGAACCGACCGGAAGACAATCCTCGACAAGATCCCTCTTATCGGTTCCGACGTGGAGCGGACAGAGGAGGATCATGCGGACGTGGAGTTCTTCCCGGACCGGCCCGACCTCTTCAGCCCCGAAGGCGTTGCCCGTGCCATGCGGGGCTACCTCGGGATCGAGACCGGGCTGCCTTCATACCCGGTCAAACACTCCGGTATCTCATTTACAATCGACCCGAAGCTTGCAGATATCCGGCCTGTGCTCGGGGCTGCCGTGATCCGCGGGGTCTCGTTCGATGACGAGTCGATCCAGAGCATCATGTCCCTGCAGGAGTCGCTCCACTGGGCGGTCGGCCGGGGCCGGAGCAAGGTGGCGATCGGCATCCACGACCTCGACGCAGTCAGACCCCCGTTCCGCTATATTGCATCGCCCCGGAGCCGGGCGTTCGTTCCTCTCGACTACACCGAATGGATGACCCTGGAGGAGATCCTCGAACAGCACCCGAAGGGCCGGGACTACGCGAAGATCGTCAGGGATTTCCCGCTCTTTCCGCTGATCATCGACAGCCACGACCATGTCCTCTCGTTCCCCCCCATCATAAACGGCGAACGGACCCGGGTGACCATCGACACGAAGAATATCCTCCTCGATACGACCGGTACGGACAGGCGGGCGGTGGGCGTTGCCGTGAATATCATCTGCACGGCGATGGCCGAGGCAGGGGCGACCATCGAGAGCGTAGAGATCGAAGGGGAAAAGACCCCGACACTCGCCCCCACAGAGCGGACGGTGAGCGTTGCGGAGTGCTCCCGGCTCCTCGGGATCAACCTGACCGCACCGCAGATGGCAGAGCTCCTCAAAAAGATGCGCTTTGGTGCCGAACCGGCAGGTGCAGAGAGAGTAAAGGTACTGGTGCCCTGCTACCGGGCCGACATCATGCACGACTGGGACCTCTTCGAGGACGTTGCTATCGCGTACGGGTATGACAAGCTCGAGAGCCAGCCACCCAGGACCTTCACGGTGGGAAAATCCCACCCGGTACAGGTCAACGCTGCGCTTGCCCGCGAGGCCTTCTGCGGCCTCGGGTATCTCGAAGTGATGCCATTTACCCTGACAAACGAGGATGTGCTCTACCGGCAGATGCAGCGGCCGGAGACAACGGGCGTCCTCCATGTGATGCACCCGATCAGCATCGAGAACACCGTAGTCAGGACAGAACTTCTCCCCCTGCTTCTCGAATTCCTCACGTTAAACCGGCACCGCGAGCTCCCGCAGCGCCTCTTCACCGTGGGCGATGTGGTACTGGACTGCCGCACCCACCAGCAGGCAGCCGGCGTCAGCACCCACCCGGACGCGGATTTCTCGGAAGCGTATGCATCAGCCGATGCCGTGCTCCACGAGCTCTCCATCGACTATGTTGTGAAGGAATCAAGAGACCCGGCATTCATTGACGGACGACGTGGCGACATTATCGCGGCCGGAAAAAAGGTTGGCGTATTCGGCGAGATCCATCCCGCCGTGCTGACAGCGTTCGAGCTCGAACACTCCGTTGCTGCGTTCGAGCTCGACCTCAGAGCCGTACCGGGATACCCCGCGCTCTAAGGTACTCTTTTACCTCTTTTATCGTGAACTCACCGTAATGGAAGACGCTTGCCGCAAGGCAGGCATCTGCTTTTCCTTTCACAAAGCCATCGTAGAAATGCTCAAGGGTACCGACCCCGCCGCTCGCAATGACCGGGATACCGGCAGCATTGGAGATAGCCGCGGTAATGGCAATATCAAAGCCGTTCTTGGTGCCATCTGTCTCCATGCTGGTGAGAAGGATCTCCCCCGCCCCCCGCTCCTCTGCTTCCTGTGCCCACCTGACGGCATCGATCCCCGTCGGCTTGCTGCCGCCATAGATGACGATCTCGTACCAGCAGATCCGGCCGTCCTCGAGCCGTACCGGCATGGCCTCCTCGTTCGGGATGAAGTTGCGGCGAACGTCCATCGCCACAACGATACACTGGGTACCAAACGCCTCCGCGCCCCGGGTAATAAGCGTCGGGTCGTGGACTGCACTCGTGTTGAGGCTTACCTTGTCGGCCCCTGCCCGCAGGATCTGCTGGATATCGTCGAGTGAGCGGAGTCCCCCGCCCACGGTCAGCGGCAGGAAGAGTTCGTCAGCCGCCCGCTGGATCAGGCCGATGATGATTTTGCGTTTTTCCTTTGACGCGGTGATGTCGAGGAACACCACCTCATCAGCGCCCTGCTCGTTATAACGCCCGGCCAGCTCAACCGGGTCACCGGCATCCCGGAGGCCGAGAAAGTTTGTCCCCTTCACTACCCTGCCGTCCTTGAGATCGAGACAGGGGATGATCCGTTGCGTGAGCACCATCGGGTAACTCTTTGTCGGCGGATACTATCTACATTTCCCACCCGATGAGGCCCACGGAGTTTTTATGTCCCCTGCCGTTCTTAATCATAGGGTAGTCAGGATCCGGGAGGGCTTACTGGAGCCTTCTCGTATGAGGATGTCCATGAACCCGGGAAAACTGAAGATCGAATGGGCTGCACAGTACATGCCGGTGCTCGCCGCCATAAGAAAACAGTTTATAAAGGAAAAACCATTTGCCGGCATGACGATTGGCATGGCGCTCCACGTTGAGGCTAAGACTGCGAACCTGGTCTCCACCCTTGCAGCAGGAGGGGGCGTGGTGCATATCACCGGCTGTAACCCGCTCTCGACACAGGACGACGTGGCCGAAGCCCTCAATGAAATGAAGAATGTTCACTGTTACGCAAAGCGGGCCTGCACGGTCGACGAATACTATGCTGCCATCAACCAGGTGCTGGACGCAAAGCCGGTCATCACCATCGATGACGGGATGGACCTTATCCACTATATCCATACGAAGCGCCGCGACCTCATAAAAAAGGTCATCGGAGGGTGTGAGGAGACAACCACCGGGATCCACCGTCTCCGCTCAATGGCAGCGGAAGGCAAACTCGAGTTCCCCGTCATTGCGGTGAACGACACCCCCATGAAGCGGTTCTTCGACAATGTCCACGGCACGGGAGAGAGTGCCCTGTCGTCGATCATGATCACGACCAACACCCTCATTGCCGGGAAATATTTCGTTGTCGCCGGTTACGGCTTCTGCGGCCGCGGCCTTGCGAAGAAAGCCCACGGTCTCGGCGCAAAAGTCGTTGTTACCGAGATCGACCCGCGGCGTGCCCTTGAAGCGCACATGGACGGCTTTGCGGTCATGTCCATGGACCAGGCAGCAGCCATCGGCGACATCTTTGTCACAACAACCGGCAATATCGGCGTGATTTCCGCAAAGCACTTCAAGAGACTGAAAAACGGCGCTATCCTCGCGAATGCCGGCCACTTCAATGTCGAGATTGACATCGGGTGGCTCCACGAGCATGCCGATGAGGTCATCCGGCGCGACGGCATCGAGACGTTCATGCTCCGGGGAAAATCAGTCCACGTGCTCGCAGAAGGCCGGCTTGTCAACCTCGCCACTCCCAAGGGCATGGGGCATCCGATCGAGGTCATGGACTTAAGCTTCGCCCTGCAGGCGCTCTGCACCCTCCACATTGCAATGAGCGGGAAGAAGATGAAAGGCGGGGTGTATGAAGTTCCGAAGGAGATCGACGAACAGGTGGCCAACCTCAAACTTTCATCGCTCGGGCTCTCTATCGATACGCTCACTAGGGAGCAGAAGAAATACGGTTGCAGCTGGGATATCGGGACGTAAAAAGGGATTGAAAACCTTTTTCGATTAATTCTTTCCTGTCTTTTTAGCTTGAGATAATTATGAGCGCCCACACCTCAGGGCCTCTGTACGGCAAGGCAAATCCTTTTATAAAGAAAGTACCCGGTAATTGAACCGCCGCAGGGGGCGGTCCGCGGGGGGGCGGCGGAATGCTCACAATTAATTGTACCAGGAGGACCTTGGGGCATTGGCATCATCCCCCCTTCCTGCATACAGGTACTCCTGCGCATACCCGCAGTACTTCCCGAAATGCTCCCGCGCAAAGCAGCGGATCCTGTTGTATTCGCGCGCTGTAAGTGAAGCGCCGGCACTCAGCCCGGGGAGATAGTGCTGCTGCACAATCCTCCGGATCCAGACATCGACCGGAAATGCCTCGAACTTCTGAAATGCAAAGAGGAGGATGCAGTCTGCGGCTTTCGGGCCGACACCATGGAGTTTCATCAGTTCCCTACGGGCTTCTTCGTAGGGGAGTCCGCGGATCAGCTTTTCCCACGTCTTTTCATCGTTGACCAGGCCGGAAGTTTCAAAGACATAGGTCTGGCGGTACCCGAGCCTGCATGCTGTCAGCCCGTCATGTCCTCCGCAGAAGATCGATGGCGGATCAGGGAACGTGTGATACAATTTCCCTTCAAATTCAACTGGCCTTCCGCAGCGCTCCACGATGGATGCGATCCTGCGCCGGATCGTGGGGATATTGGAGTTTGTTGCACAAATATAGGAAACCGCGCACTCCCAGGGCGGCTGGCGCGCGAGACGGAGGCCCCGGTTTTTCCCGATACACGCGTGGATGAATGGATCGGTGTCGATGGAGGCAAGGATGGCCCCAAGGTCAGTGTCCAGGGAAAAATAGTTCCGGATGAACGATGCGGTCACTCCTCCGTATGTAAGCCTGTCCCCGTCCTGGCGGATCTTCAGAACCCGGTTACCCACAACCCCGTACCACCAGCCGTCAGGAGCGCGGTCCCAGCGGAACACCTGCCCGCAGGCAAGGGTTGCATCAAGGTCAAATGGCTGGTCCGTGCGCAGGGTAAGGGAGGGCATAACGGATCGTGTTGTCACCGGTTTATTCTCTGATCTTATTATGTTGTGTCAGGAGTCAGAATATCCTGCAGATGAATATTGGCGCACATATCAGGCACGTGGTCGTGTGGGACACCAGGATCGGAACGGATAGGCTTTTACTATATAAATCCATAGTTCTTGTCATGGAACTGGCAACAACCCTCAGGACATTTATTGAAGAAGGACAAGACTGGGAACGCAAGCACACATCGGTAAAAGGCGTCTCGATCATCCGTCTTCCGGCAACGAAAAACCGTGCGCCATCCCTTGCTATAGACATCAACCCGATTGGCGACAACGGCCTTCCGATGAAGAAAAAGGGAATTATGATCATGAACTCAGCAGAGATCGCAGCATTCCGGGCTGCCTTCAACAACGAGAAGATCGATGGCCTGGTTGCTGCACTCGAGGAAGTGCTTCCCGAGCGCAAGTCTTCGGGAAAGCAGGCAAAACCGGACGTATTACAGATATAGACATTACAAAAGATGGTGCGAATTCCCGGACCGGGTGGAATTTCCATGTGGAGATGGACCGGCATAGGTGCGGTGCTGGTGGTTATGGCGATAGTGTTGAGCGGGTGCCTCGGTGCGAAACCTATGCCGGTCCCGAACCCGACAAACCCGACACTATTCGTAGACTTCCACCGTACCGGTGGAATTGCGGGTGTGAATGACCGGCTGGTGATTTTTGACAATGGTGTCGGCCTGGTCTCAAGCCGGACAACTAGCAGAGAGATTCTGCTCAACCAGTCCGATCTTCAACAAATCTCGGCGATATTTGAGAAAGGACAATTCAAGACGCTTGAGGGGAACTTCACGT
>JBAVWM010000373.1:0-3909 GCA_049697815.1 Methanoregula sp.
GTTTGATCCTGCGGACATGACAAATGAAGAGAAGGCACAGGACCCGGCTGAGTACCGGACCTGGTTCTGCCTTGGCGAGACCTGCCTGGCTGCCCTGCTTGCGGGAAACATCGCGGTCCCGGCCGGCTTCTGGTTTGCCGGCATCACCACACTCCCGCTGGCGTTCATCGGCGCAGCAGTCCTGTTCCTGCCGCTCTTCGTCTTCCTGCCCCGGCTGATCCGCTCCTCTGTGAAATCAGACACGGACGCCGTGCTGGACGCATTCGGCAGGAACGAACAGATCAAAAAGGTCTTCTGGGCTCTCTTTGCCGCCACTGCCGGCCTCGTGCTGGCCCGGTGGTGGACCCGATAGCGGCCGAAAAGATCGCCGGGATAATCGTCGGGATCGTCCCGTGAACAAACGGTGGGGGAGCGATCCCCCGCCGGTATTTTAGGACCACGGAATTCTGTGTGATGAAGGGACTAAAACGATAGTATTGAGCGGGATGTGGTGGGGAGGGCAATCTGCCTGCCATTTACCTAAAATATCTGCCAGAGATTCTTACTGACTGGTCTGATTTTCATCTTCAGGAAGTTACATGGATCGCGGTCGCTTTGACACCGGCCACCTCATCAGCCCCCACGGCAAGCCCGATTTCGGAACAGGAGGCGGCCAGAATGAGTTTCATAGTGCAGTATCTATCGCGATGATAAGCCCTGGTACGGCATATCTGCATAAATAACAAAGATTCCCGAGCTGAAAATAGGAGGGAACCGGATACAAATCAAAACCGGTTTTCTTAAATAGTGTTGTCAACTTTATTTACTATATAACAGTGAAAAATTTATCACTGGTGATGTACATGAGAAAAAAATTTCACGTTATCTCGGTTATACTTTTTATCATTCTGGTCCTTGGTTCAGTCGCAGTAACCAGCGCGGCCGCCAAGGAGCAGAAGCCTGTCGAAGAGATCAAGCTGACTGCTGAAAAACCTGTTGCCAATGCGCAGTTTGGCCGATCCGTGGCTATTGATGGCGATCTCGTGGCGGTGGGAGAAGGTGGCGATGGCGCTGTCGGGGCAGTCTACCTATACAAGCGCCAGGGCCAGATGTATGTTCCGGATGCGAAATTGGAATCTCCAGATCCATTACCTGAAACCTGCACTGGAATACCTGGAACTACCGGGACTTGTCCGGAATTTGGGAGAACAGTCGCAATTCAGGGCAATACGGTATTCGTTGGAGCCCGGTTTGCGCCTGTCGCCGGTCTAAATGCCGGGGCTGTCTATGTGTTCCGGAAGCATAGCGATGTGTGGCAGGTTGAGGACAAGATTGTCTCTCCTTCGCCGCAAAATGAGGATAATTTTGGTCGTGCTCTCGCCATTCAGGGCAACGTTCTTGTGGTGACGGCCCGAAAGGAAAAACTTGGCGCCATGGATGTAGGAGCTGCATACGTGTTTGCCTATAAGGATGGCGGGTGGAAATTCCAGACAAAGCTCACAGCAAGCGATCCGGCACCGGGAGCGTATTTTGGTCAGTCGGTGGCTTTACAGGGAAACCTGATCGCGATAGGTGCCCGTAATGCCGATCCAAACGGGGCCGGTGCGGTCTACCTCTTCCGGAATAGCGGTGAAGACTGGACCCAGGTCGCAAGGGTTGCGCCATCGGACGGGAAAACGGATGATCAATACGGATTCACGGTCGCGATTTCAGGGAATACGATGACGGTTGGTTCCCGGAGGGCGGATCCTGATGGCTTAACAGATGCAGGTGCAGTCTATGTCTATTCGCTGAAGCGGGATTCTGCTGACCTGGTGACCCGGCTCACCCCCGGCGATGCACGCGCGGGCGATGAGTTCGGACAGTCGGTTGCCTTTGCCGGGGATGTCATTGCGGTTGGTGCCTGGAAGGACGACATTGGCGACAGCGCTGATCAGGGTTCAGTCTACCTCTTCCGCCGGGCCGGCGGCCAGTGGGCTGAGACTGGTAAAATAACCGCAACGGATGGTGTGGCAGGCGACGAGTTCGGGTATTCGCTCGCTGCCTTCGGGGACCGTATGGTGACCGGGGCACACTTCGCCGATGCAAAAGCGGGAGTGGCGTACGTGCTCCCGGCCAAGCCTCTGCATTGAGGAACGAACGTAGGTTCTGATGCGGGGATATCTCCCCGCAGTTTCTTTTCCAGCGGTAAGACAAGGGTCGGTACCAAACCACCTTGGTAGTATGCATGATGAAGGGCTGAAAAAAAACATTGAGCGGGATGTGGTGGGAAGGCAACCCGCCTGCCATGTACCCAAAATATTCTGTCAGTCTTACTGACAGGTCTGATTTTCATCTTCAGGAAGTACATGGATCGCGGTCGCTTTGACACCCGCCACAACATAAGTCCCCACGGCCAGCCCGAGTTCGGAACAGGAGCGGCGGGTGATAAGTGCTGTCAGTATAAACCCGCAGTCAATACTCACCCGGACGAACGGGCCGGAGGGGACCATCTTTGTTATCCTGCCGGCAAGCCGGTTGCGCACGCTGGACTTGACCGGGGAATCACCGGCCGTTGCCAGGGCCACTTCCTCGGGCCGGATATACAGGGCTGCCCGCTGCCCCTTACGGATATCGGTCAGCGCTTCAAAGCAGCATTCACCTACCCGGATGACCGCGTGGCCCCCGGTGTTCTCGGTTACCACTCCTCCGGTGATGGCTTCGATCCCCACGAACCGGGCAATATTCTTCGCTTTCGGCCGGTAAAAGGTTTCGTCCGCCGTCCCCGTCTGCACCAGCCTCCCGTCCATGATCACCCCGATCCGGTCCGCGAGCCGCTGTCCCTGGAGCATATCGTGGGTGGACATGATGATCGTTGTTCTGAACCTCTTGTTGATCCCGCGGATCAAATTCTCGATCAGGTCGGCTGAGACCGGGTCGAGGTTTGCGGTCGGCTCGTCCAGCAGGAGGACTTCCGGTTCGGTCACCATGGCGCGGGCAAGGGCAACGCGCTGCATCTCACCGCCGGAAAGGGTGACAGCCTTTCGGTCGGCAAAGTGCGGAAGACCGACAAGCTCAAGGGCGCCCTGTACCTTTTTCTGCGTTTCCTCCTCGGGTACACCACGGAACACGAGGCCGAAGGCTACATTCTTTGCCACCGTGGTATTCAGCACCGCGGGTTTCTGGAAGACCATGCCCATGCGCCTGCGGACTGCGAGGCGCACCTGCTCTGTGCCGTTGGTGTCAATGCCATCAAAAAAGATCGTACCTGAGGTAGGCCGGTCAAGGAGATCGATAAGTCGTATCAGCGTAGTCTTGCCACTGCCGCTTGGCCCGATGAACGTGAAGATCTCGCCGGCCCGGATCTCGAGGTTGGTCTCTTTTATGGTTTCAGCATTGCCAAATTTTTTTGTAAGTCTCTCGATCCGGATCATCCGCGGGGACCCCCGAGGACCTGCTGGGTGTCCTGAGAGAGGCCTGAAGTTATGATGTTCAGGGTTCCCACAACGATCAGGGAAATGATCAGGAGGATGATCCCGAGCGCAATGGAAAGACCAAATTCTCCCATTCCCGTTTCAAGGGTTATTGCCGTGGTGAGGACCCTGGTGAACCCCCGTATGTTTCCCCCTATCATCATCGCGACCCCCACTTCCGCGATTGCCCGCCCGAACCCGAGGATCACAGCGCTCAGGATCGCAAACCGGGCTTCTTTTACAATCTCGAGGATCTTCTGGAGACCGGTAGCCCCCAACGCAACCAGTGTATCGCTGATGCTTTTGTCAACCCCACTGAGCGCGGAAATGACCAGTCCCACCATAATGGGCATGATAAGGACGGCCTGCCCGAGGATCATACCTTCCGGGTTAAACAGAAGGCCGAGAAATCCCAGCGGGCCGCTCTTGGAGATAAGGAGGTAGAGTACGAGGCCGACAACAACAGTCGGGACGGAGT
>JBAVWM010000374.1:0-1969 GCA_049697815.1 Methanoregula sp.
GGCCAGTGCATCGATACACTTACTTGTGGACGGATCTGCGTCCCACAGTACGAGGGATCGGGAAACTCGGATGCTCAACTCTTCAGGAAATGGCTCAATGATGAACTTGCTTCCTGCGGGATAGACATGCAGAAGAACAGACTTTCACTCTTCGCACGTTTCTTGCATCCTGAGTCTCGTATTAACCTGGGCTGTCTTCCCATCAATTATCCCTGTGATTCTGATGATGAGTGCTGCAGCCTTATTTGCCACCCTACGAGGAATGTTTGTCTCAACGTGGGTTAAGTACAAAAACCAGGACTAAACACCTGGTTTTCTGTTAGATCAGTTGTCCTATGCCGAAATCAATTGACAACAGATCTCTCTAATCACAGGTTCTTCTGGTTTACAGCAATATAGAGACACTACCCGTTTCTCCAGAGCAATTTTTACGGGAAAACCCGGGAAATAAAAAAATTCTCCGAACCCGGATTTTTCTCTCACGCTCAAAGAAAAACCGGTTGCACAGCAGGAACCGGCCGGCTCCTCCGGGTTCCCTGTTCTTCCGGCACTCACCGGAACCGGTTGCATTGGCATAATGGGCGGCTGGTATGTCCGGCGCTCGTGGATCCTGAGGCAGAACCCGGCGCTGTTCCGGGAATATGACTGATCCTTTTTCCTTTTAATGCATTTTGTCCGGCTTCACGTCGTCCCTGTTCATAAGGGAGGTGTCCCGCCACTCCCCCGGCAGGGATTTGCCCGACGGAAGTGTCCGGGATTTACCCGTATGACCGCACACCCGGCCGCTTCTTCCCCTGTATGAATGGTCAGGCTCAAATAGGAATGGAGTGAAGTTCTCCAGTACGCATGGCAGGAACAGGACCGGCAGTCGAAGTACGCGAGCTGACCTACGAGGAATTCCCGCTCGCAGTAAAATTGTGGGAAGAGTACCGCGGCCAGAAAAACGATATGCCCGAAGAACGGATCTTCGGGGTCTTCGAGAACGGCACCCTTGCCGCAACCGCCCGGTGCACCCGGCACCCGGACGGGCTTGAGATGGACTGCGTCTTTGCAAGCGAGCGGTTCCGCGGCAGGGGCTATGCCCGGGCTGCCGTCCAGGCACTCATCGATGCGTGCGGCTCCGAACAAATTTTCATCCACTCGACCATCGTCCTCATCTCGTTTTACAAGACCTTCGGTTTTGTCCCCATACCGGAGGACAAGCTCCCAAAGACCATCCGGGAGCGGTTCCTCTTCTGCTTTGGGGAGATGGCAGGCTGCAATGTCTGCCCGATGACCCGTCAGGGAAGCCGGTGAGCATTCCTGACCTCGCGGAGAGATGAAAAGGCTTTCATAACCCACGGCTGGTGACAGTCCCTTCCGGGAAAAGCCCCCTCGCGTTTTCCCGGTTTCCCCCGGGGGTACGAAAAATCCGGTGCCAGCCGCCCCCATGATTGGCACAAAGAACGGGAACGGGCTTTATCTGGCGTTTTGTCAGCATCGCATCATTAAAGACAAAGGGTATCCTGATACATCCGGTGAGAAGTCCTGATGGCGACAATAATGAGCAACCGGCAGGTGGCGGCACTCCTGTATGAGGTCGCCGATCTCCTTGAGATCAAGGACGTGAAGTTCAAGCCGGTCGCGTATCGCAGGGCTGCACGCGGGATCGAGACGCTTCCCGAGGACATCGGCCGGGTGGCCGAACGCGGGGAACTCGAAGATCTCCCCGGTGTCGGGACACATATCGCCACCAAGATCCAGGAGATCATCGAGAGCGGGAAACTGGGGTATCTCGACCGGCTGAAGGAGGAGGTCGGGCCGGGCGTACGGGAGCTTGCGGATGTCGGCGGGATCGGGCCCAAGAAAGCAATGCTCCTCCACCAGAAACTCGGCATCGGGAACCTTACGGAGCTCGAGGCTGCCGCCCGGGCAGGGAAGATCCGCGAACTTGCCGGATTTGGCGAGAAGAGCGAGCAGAATATCCTTG
>JBAVWM010000375.1:0-1984 GCA_049697815.1 Methanoregula sp.
AGTCCGTACACCCGTCGATTACGATCACCTGTTCGGCGTCGCCGATCTCCGCTTCGAGAGTTGCCGCGGATTGTTTGGCATGCATCCAGACAAACTGGCCCGGCCTTCGCTGGAGCAGAATCTGGGCTGCCTGCGTCGTGAGTTTTCCGGTGTTCGAGATACCGGAGCAGGTTACGAGCGCGAAGGTCACTTAATTTCCTCTGGGACGTTTTCAGCAGTATCCTTCCGGTAATACAGCTGGCAGTGGCAGTGTCCGTCTTTTGCAATCTCGTCCTTGTGGTAGATGCAGGGGCAGACAATCGCTTGGTTCTTCTCCTCATCCCTGGACCGGAGCCGGCACGGACAGTACCGTTTGCCGAACCCTTGCTCGTTGCGTGCCAGGCCCCGTATCACAGTATCAAGTACTTTCTTGTCGGGATTCAGTACCCAGCCATTCTGCCGGGCATACTCTTCAGCCCCGGCCCGGTTCTCGTCTTCGCTCGTCGTTTCCGGTCGCCCCTTGTGTATTAGCAGGTCCCGCCGCACCCGCAGCCGCACCCGCTGTCTTTTCCACCAGCCTTCTTCCCCGAGTTCACGGCTTTTTCCGTGCGGCCTTCGCCTTTCCAGCACGCGGCAACGATCTTCTCGATATCCTCATCCGCATAGTCTTTCGACGGTCCCTTGGTGATGCCGAGTTCAGTCACGACCAGGTGCTGTCCTGCAGCAATTCCCTGTGCACCGGCAATCTTCTTCGCACAGAACATCGGGCAGCCATCAAGGATGACAACCTCGTCCGCGTTCAGCGCATTGGCGATCAAGCTTTCAGTACCGATCGCAAGCAGCGATGCACAGGCGATGCTGCCGTAGCCCTCCTCGGTCAGCTGGACTGCTGCAAGGTTGGTCAGTTGTCCGACATTCGCCTGCCCGGCGCAGGGAAAGATAATTCGTTTTGGTTCATTTGCTCCGCATGAGCATGTGGGTTTTTTAGTCATTGTTTTGTCTCCGTCAGCATTTTCTTGATCTCATTCACGTCCGGTACCCTGCCTTCCGCCTGTACTTCTCCGTTGATGAAGAGTGCCGGCGGGAGCATAATGCCCCGTCCGACAATTTCGGCAATATCTTCCACTTTAACGATCTCTGCCGTGATCTTCAGATCCTTCACTGCCTGCTCGGCATTGGAAAAGAGCCGCTTGCACTTTGCGCAGCCGGTTCCGAGTATTTCGATTTTTGTCATGATGTCATACTTTGATTCGGGGAAATCCGGTTATTTTCTTCCGGCCGGTTTCCGGAATTCTTCAATGAGCGCACGAGCATATTCCTCTTCGATATCCGGTGGAATGTAATTGTATACTTTCACCCGTTTTAGAAGTGCCGCCCGGATTTCCTGCTCACCAGGCAACTGCTGCAATTTCACTTCGGCAATACACTCGTCGAGCATACAGATCCCGGTCGGAAGCCCGTTAATCGGGATCTGACGGATACGCCTGAGCGCATCGGTGGCACAGCACGGTTTGTTATCGTTTCCCATGAACATCTCCGGAGATTGGCCTTCGGACTTTTTTGCAATTTCAAGTTTTATTGAATTAGTGTAAACGAGGCAAGATTATATATCTTTGCACTTCAGATTATCTTGAAATGAAGAGAAAGGACGCAACCTTCTGTGGGGCACTTGCTCAGGAGAAGGATCTGGTAACGGAAATTCCTAAACAGATCCAGATGGAACTCGATGCAATGGGGGGATTTCCCGCCCTCTCAAACCATATCCCGGCAAAAAAAATTCTTGAAGAGAGAGGTAAAATCTACCAGGCCCTCTCCGATCCGCTCCGCCTCACCATTCTTTATATCATCAGGGAGCACCCGCTCTGCGTCTGCGTCATCAACCGGTTCATGCGTCTCTCCGGTTCAAAACTCTCCTATCATTTGAATATCCTGAAGGAGAACGGCCTTATTGAAGGCGAGTATGATGGGAACTGGATCATTTATTCCGTCACGGAACGCGGGCGCC
>JBAVWM010000376.1:0-1610 GCA_049697815.1 Methanoregula sp.
GCGCGCCATAGTCTCAAATCCGATTCTCTTGTGATTACCGGTGTTATCGGGATCCTGGCGCTGGTCAGCTCGATGACGGTTGCATTCATCATCGGCATGGTGCTTGCGTATGGTGCCGGCTGGATGAAGCAGAGAAAGACCGCACGGGAAATCAGCTGAAATAATATCTGTCAACGGCGGAATTACGCTTCTCATAAAATCCCTACCGTGCTTCGCCATCCCGATATACTATGCAGGGATCTTCCCATGGAGTGTAAAAGACAGGTTCTCCGGGTTTCTGAAAAGCTTGAACGGTAAAAAGGAAAAAGAGGTTTTTATTTGGCTGCGGTTGCATTTGCAGCCGGTGCAGCAGTGGTTGCTACCGGCGCCGGTTTCAGGTCAGTTGCCAGACTCGCGTGATCCCCGACATTGCCTGCCGGTGCATCTGGTACCGTCACGCTCATCGGGATGAAAAGCGATTTACCGTACTTGGCAACACCATAGTTGCCGATATCCGCCTGGGTTGCCGGATCGATGAGGAAGTTGATGAAGTTGTTGGCCATCTGGATCTTGTCGGCCGGTTGCTTGTCATTATAGACTGCCATCACGCTGTATATGTTGAGCAGGCTTGCACCCTTAGTGACAACCGGTACGACGGTAAGGTTGCTCTTATAAGCAAGATACGTGCCCTCATCGGTCAGGGTGTATGCTCCCTTCTCGCTTGCCATCTGGAGCGTCTCCCCCATGCCCTTGCCAGCTTCTACATACCAGGCACCGGACTTCTGGACCTGGGTCGAGTAATTGTACTTGGCATTGGTCCAGATCTTCTGCTCGGCGGTGTGCGTCCCGGAGCCGTCACCGCGGGAGACAAAAGCGATGCCGGCCGTTTTGTTAGTCCCCTGTAAGCGGATGGTTGTAAACGCGGTCTCCGGTGTCATGTTCTTAATACCTGCGGGATCATTTGCCGGACCTACGATAATGAACGAGTTGGACGCGAACGAGCGCCGGTTCAGGCCATTGCCTCCATTCATGAATGCCAGTTCCTGGCTGGGCGAGTGGACGAGCAGGACATCTGCGTCACCATTCTTGGCCAGTTCAATGGCCTTGCCGGTTCCCTGGGAGGTGATTTTCAGCTTCACAGGGTACTTCGCCTCGAACTTGGGCTGGAGGTAGTCAAGGAGCCCGGTGTCGTACAGGCTCGTGGTCGTTGCGATGACGAGGGTCTGCGGCGCGGCCGTTGTGGTTGCGGCCGTAGGGGGGGTGGCCGGAGTCTGGCTCGTGCATCCTGCAAAACAGGCTGCAAGGAACAGCATCATGAATATTGTGGATATCAATCCAACATGCACATCTCTTCTCATAATTATACCGGGATAATGATAGGTAAGAATACTCTTCAATGTTTCTTTTTGCTCTCTGTAAATAAAAAGAAATTAATCAGTTGATAAACAACTGATATGTCAACAGATGCCGATGGTCTGAAATAAAAAAAAGAAAATCTCTGACTCTGCCCAGGAATCACATTTTCCGGAGAATTTCCTCAAAAATTGTCGTTCCGAGAATCTCGCGGGATTCTTTTGGGTATTTTTCCTGCATCAGTCCGATCATTTTCCTGCTGCCTTTTGCAGTGGTGA
>JBAVWM010000377.1:0-4583 GCA_049697815.1 Methanoregula sp.
ACGCCCAGGTCGGAATTCGAATCCGAGTCGATTGCGTGACAGGCAATCATGATAGGCCACTACACTACCTGGGCACTTTGGTACAGTTAATCCCGCCTCCCAGATTCGAACCGGGGACATCGCGGTAGCCGCGCAGTTACCTTGAACGGTAAACCAATCTACAGCCGCGCACTCTACCAGGCTGAGTTAAGGCGGGGCACTGCCTAATAATGTAGGGATAAATCCGTATTAAACGTATCGTAACCGTGCGCGGTTTTAAGGAGAAAAAAGCAGAACCGGGCCTGGTGCAGCGATTGTTTATATAATCCGCATGCACATGTTCTTGTATGACTGCTCGCAAGGATGTTGCGGGGGATCGTCTTCTTCACCGATAGCTGTGCCCGTGAAGAAGTAACTGTTTTTGACACCACCTTACGTGACGGAGAACAGACCCCTGGTATTGCATTTACCTTTGAACAAAAACTTGAGATTGCCCGCCAGCTCTCCGCAATCGGCGTACACGCGATAGAAGCAGGATTCCCTGCATCGTCAAAAGCCGAGAAAGAGACGGTAACGGCTATCAAAAAGCTGGGTTTGGATTCGAAGATCTGCGGGCTTGCCCGCTCCACAAAAGCCGATGTGGACTCCTGCCTCGACTGCAAGGTCGACATGGTGCACGTCTTCATCCCGACCTCGGATATCCAGCGGGAGAACACCATCAACAAGAGCCGGAAGGAAGTGCTCGAGATCACGGCCGATATCATCGGCCATGTCCGCAAGCACTCCGATCTCTGTATGTTCTCGGCGATGGATGCGACGCGGACGGACTGGGACTATCTTATCGAAGTCTTCCGGACTGCGGCCGATGCCGGGGCCACGATCATCAACGTGCCGGACACGGTCGGCGTTATCTCGCCGTCGGCAATGAAGACGCTCATCACCCGCATCAACCGGGAGGTCCGGTGCCCCATCGATGTCCACTGCCATAACGACTTCGGGCTCGCGGTCGCGAACACGATCGCAGCCGTAGAAGCCGGGACATCGCAGGTGCAGGTGACGGTCAACGGGCTTGGGGAACGGGCCGGCAATGCCGACCTTGCCCAGACCGTGATGATCATGGAGTCCATGTACCGGATCAGGACCGGTATCGAGAAGGCGCGGCTTGTCGAGACCTCGCGCCTCGTTTCCCGGTTCAGTGGTATCGGTATCCCGCCCATCCAGCCGGTGGTCGGGGAGAATGTCTTTTCGCACGAGAGCGGCATCCACTCGCAGGGTGTCCTTAAGAACGCGGCCACCTTCGAGCCGGGCATCATGACCCCGGAGATGGTGGGGCACCGGCGGCGACTGACCCTCGGGAAGCACGTAGGCCGGCATGCGGTACGGCAGATGCTGACCGATGTCCACCTTGAGCCGGACACGAGCCAGCTGGACGCAATCATCGAGAAGGTGAAAGCTGTTGCCAGCCGTGGCAAGCGGGTGACGGACGCTGACCTCTACGAGATCGCCGAGACCGTGATGGGCATCGAACTCAACAACAAAACGCTCGACCTGCAGGACATCGCCATCATGACCGGGAACCATGTCATCCCGACAGCAAGCGTCAAGGCGATGGTGAACGGGAAAGAGCACATCTTCTCCGCGGTAGGGAACGGGCCTGTCGATGCGGCGCTGAACGCCATTCTCGGGATCACGCCCACGAAACTCCAGCTCAAAGAGTTCAACATCGAGGCGATCTCGGGGGGATCTGACGCGATGTGCCATGTTACGATCGCCGTCGAGGACGATCGCGGCAGGATCTTTGATGCCAGCGGAAGCGGGGACGATATCGTGCTCTCTTCGGTCGAGGCAATGGTCAATGCCGTAAACACGATCAACCGGGCATAAAAAACTCTACAATTTTTTCAGGTTCGAATTTCTGATCCGGACCAGGATATCGAGCGCAGCATCGTACCCATAGAGGGAAGCCCGCACGGATAACGTTTCGATTACCTCGTCGGTCGATGCAAGGTAGCGCTTCGTAAACCTCCCGTTCCGGTCCGCAGAGTCAAGGAGGTTGTCGATCCGGTCGCAGAGCTTCACGAGCGTTGCTTCAGGAGGCGCATCGAGAATCCTTTCAAGGCTGTTGGAAAGTCGTGCGGATTTTTCCTTGATGGTGTTCTTCTTTGTCAGGGCTTCGACAATCGCTGCGATGTCCTGGCGGTCATCTGCCGGGAGGGGGAACTTTTCAATCAGCGTATCCGTCCTGATGATCCACGCCGGGGTGCAGTCTTCGTACACATCGTGAAGCCATGCGGAGATGATCGCCACATGGGAGCCGCCGAACATCCCCGCAAGGGCGGCAACCCGGGCCGGGTGGGTGATATAGGGAGTCCGCCGGTCCTTCCGCAGCTGGCCATGGTGTGCCTGGGATGCATGGTCCGCTGCAGCCTTGATGATTGCCATGCGTACTACCGGATCCTGGTCCAGCAGGGACGGGCCTGCGCTCATAACCAGTATTCTGCATGTCAAGACCTAATGGCTTTTTGTTTTTGGATCCTGGAGGGCCGGGCCTGGCTTTGAGGCCGGGAGGAAAACCGCGTTATCGAAGATCACGGGGAGATGAGTATAAAAAAGGATTATGCAGCCTGCGGGGAGCCCTTGCCCTCGATTGCCGCCTTGATCTGGCTCTGGAGCTGCTCGAACTTGCCCTGGAGCATCTTCTCCTGCTTCTCAAGAGACCTGATACGGAGCTCAAGGGAGTCGACCTTCTCGGTGAGTTTTACGTCCACGACCTCTTTTTTCTTCTGCATCATGATCGTGCCGACGCTCATGTACATGACCGCATCGTCAGCGGAATCCTTGATCTCTTCCTGCGCCCGCCGGGCTTCGCGGACTGCCAGTTCGTACTGGGCTTTCTGCTGGAGGATGGTCTGGAGCTGCTGCTGGAGCTGCTGGAGCATGTTGATCTGGTTCTGGACTTTAGGTGAGATAGTATTCATGTCAAACTCCTGCTACTATATCGGCGTCCCTTGATAAAAAGGGTTATTCACAAAAACATTCACTGATGCGGCCCAGATCAAAAAATAAGGGCACCTATTTTTGAGCGCTCCCCGCCTCAAACCCTCTTTACGGCGTCGAATTCCGCAGGAATGAGACAGGAGGAATCCGCAAGGATTCTTTGACGTGCTGAATCCCGGGAGAGGTAAGGCACGGCGGGGCAGAGGGGTCTGACCAAAAGGTCTTGAGATCCGCCGGGGGAGTGCCCTGTCGGGGTGGCGGCGTCCATAACAAACCAATAGATTTTACGGTTACCCGGGGATGGTATTACCGTCGAAAAATAATCTCTATTTTTTACTTTTTCACGAGATCCTGTACCTCGTCGGCAACATTGACAAGCCGGAGGAACATGTTGAGAGCTGCCCGGAGTGCTGATACGTCCTCTGATTCGACCTGCAGGACCAGCGTTGTTGTCCCCTCGAGCCAGCAGCGGGTGGTGGAGCGGGGGTTTACCTCATCGGAGAGTTCCGGTGCAATTGCCTGGCAGATATGCTCAGCATGGTTAGTGGAGAACCGGAAGATGGCTTCATGCTGCGGCATGGGATTCCTCACGCGGAATTGGAGAAAAAAGAAGATAAACGTATGGTATTTGAGGCAGGTGCCAGATTACCTACCGGGCCCTGAGTTCCTTGATTGCAGCGCCGCGTTCCTTGAACAGGATGCGGTGACCGCAGTAAGGACACCGGACGTTCACGTCAATCTCGACTTTCTGCTTGCACCGTGCACACTTGTAGGTACTTGCCATGCTTATGTCCGTTATTTCCTGCTTTCTTCAACAGTACGGACAATTGCACGCTGGGCAATCTTCATCGTCGGGGTCATTGGCTGGTATGCGCCGCCGGCGAACTTGTACCCGCACTTTCGGCACTCCCAGATACCGGTCCCCTTGCGTGCCACGGATTCCATGTCACACTTCGGGCAGCGGTGCAGCGCACGCGAGATCTTTTCGATATCGTTCACGCGCTTGCGCACGAATCTTCCGTACCGGCATCCGAACCGTCCTGAACTTCCGGTTACTTTTCCTTTTGCTTTCTGCGTTGAAGTCGCCATGATGGATATTCACCGATCTGTCTTCTTTTATTTGTCCTCTGAATTAATATACTTGATTGAGGATCTTGACCTGCCCTTCGCCTTTCGAGAGCTTGTTGATGAGGTCGTAGAACTCTCCCTGGATCCCGGCCGGGATCCGCACAACGCAGACCCACGAGCCGTCCTTTTGCCATTCCTCCTTCTCCATGGTCGAGCCTGCGGCGATATCGCCATACGCCTTGGCAGCGTAATCCGGCGGGATCTTAATCGCGAGCCGGAGTTCCTCGAACCGGATCGGGAGGAGGGGGCGAAGGGCCTTGACGGTCTCCTTTACCTGTTCGTCAAGGTGCTTGAAGGGATCGATGTTGACCCGCGCCTCTTCCATGGCCATTTCAATCCGGGCCGGGGGATGGGGGTGCCCCGTCTGGGGGTTGACCGCGTTCCGGGCAATGAAGGTGATGACCTGACGGCGTTTTTCCTCGATCATCTGCTTGCGCTGCTCGGCAGTGAGATGGATCTCGCCCTTTTCGATGATACGC
>JBAVWM010000378.1:0-10093 GCA_049697815.1 Methanoregula sp.
CATTTGTATGGATTCGGTCGCAGCGGAGCAGCAGCTATGTCTCTCGCCATCAGGCTCCGTCACTTCTGCAATTATCTTGATCCGGTCTGGTGGGTGGGGGATCAGGAGAGGATGCCCATCAGGAGTGGCGATCTGGTTATCCTTTTCTCCCAGTCAGGAGATCGGGAAGAAGTTGTACTAGTTTCAAAAAAAGCGGAAAAGGCTAGAGCAGAAATCGCAGTGGTCACGAATTCCAAAGATTCGATCATCTATTCAATGGCTACCATCACTATGCATTTGCCAAAATTGGATGAAGAATTTGTCTATGGTGGCGGAGATTTTGAACTTGCAGCCTTTTATTTCCAGGAGATTCTGGTGACTGTAATCGGACTGCGGCAAGAAATTCCTCAAGAGGAGGTTTATAAGAACCATGTATAATTTGTTTTGTAAATAATACCGTCAACCGCGACCACGATTACCGTTGAAGGTAATGAAGCGATCATCGTTGTTGACCAGACACAGCAAGAATTCTTATACGCAGCACGAATTATTTTTCGTGTGGGTTCTGTGCTTAAAGTGCAGGCAATTGATACTTTTCCAGATATGTCTGTGCATTGATTAACATGGTTGGTTGTAGAGTGAACATAAGCTTTTTTTCATGTGAGAGAGAATGAATTCTAAATGCCAGAAGGAAAAAAAACTGAAATAAAATTTTCCACACTATGTATCGTAGGACGTTTGCATAGTGATCTTTATGAAATTTCTAAAAAAATAAGAGAGCAATTAGACATTTCACTCACGGGAAAGGGACTTAGAGGGGAAGGCGATTTACATGACCATGAAAGCTGGTGCAGCTGGAATGGTACTATAAAATTTGGTAATTCAACAGAAAATTGTAATATAAAAATAAAACACTTCAAAGTCCGGATCATAATTGTGGTAACAAGAGCGTATGAGGATACAGACTTTGTTGTTTTGTTTAAAAAAGCCAGGGAAGGAAGGGAAATAATTAAAAAAGATGATCTCATTAAAAATATTTTAGGGATTACGATTCCGGATAATGTAAAAAAAATATACTCTTTTCCATTTATTCAGATAGACAAAGAATACAAATCATCAGATTTTGATAAACTGGGTGATGAAAGCATTACCTCTTTCTCGTATGAAGTTCATGATGCAAGAAGAGAGAATATTTTATCCCTGTTTTTTTGGCGACCGAAAAAAACCTTGCTTCGCGTAAGTCGCCCTTCAATAATAACTACCAAAATGAGTAATTTCATGCAGGCTGAAATTATTAATATCGTATACGAGACCTGTCTAAATTCTTTAAGGAAAACTGATTCAACTGAGCCTTCTGACAAAATATTTCAAAAAATGAGAAAGTATATCGGGACCGTATTATTTGAACACGAGGAGATTGTTGCCGAAGCTGAACTTGCCAGGTCAGTTAACACCCTCTCAATTATCGTGATATTTGGTGCTATTGCTGGCATTATAGCAATAATATCTATTTTTTCAGATCCAAAAACCTGGGTGGGTTACGTGTTACTTGTGTTTACAATAATGGTCTTGGTCCTTGTCTTGTTATCTAAAAAACACCAATAACTAGTCAGATACAATCAAGAAAAGGAAAAGTAACGCACAAGGATCTCTATGATTATTCCATATACAATAGATGAACTCAATGAACAGCATTTTCAAAATGGCTTTATTGAAACCCTTTCATTTCTGAATGAAATAGATACGATATCTCAGGAAAAACTTATTGAAACGTTTATTAAATTAAAACAAAATGCTGATAGCACTATTTTCGTCGCGGTGACAAGTGAGGGAAAAGTTGTCGGCACTACGACGCTCCTGATAGAACAAAAATTTATTCATAACTGTGGATTGGTCGGGCATATAGAAGATGTTGTGGTTCACGAGAAATTCAGAGGGCAAAAAATAGCCGATCGCCTGATTGAAAAAGCTATAAACGTGGCCAGAGAGGCCGGATGCTATAAAGTAATACTTGATTGCAACGAAAAACTGGTTCCTTTTTACCAAAAACTGGGTTTTAAAAAGCATGAAATTGGAATGAGGTTTGAATTAATGAAGGATTGTTAAACTATTAAAAAAAATGACTGCTATTTGATCATCGGTGAAATTTTCAGGGTTTTTAACTGTTAAAACATCAAGATCCATACACCTGTATAAGAGGATTATGATTGAAAAAATCAGGGAACATGACATTTTCATATGAGCTATTTCACCCAGATTTTTTATAGAATCCAATTACAAAAGTACATAAAATATCGATTTTGTGAATTATGACAGAATAGAGAAGGAGGAACACTGCTTGTATGAAAAAGATGAATCGAAACGGCAAACCTTTGAGAAATGGCTGATGAATCCATCCGTCGTTGAGCTTAAGGAAGCCTTTCAGTATATAGCCACTCGCTTGACTAACTCAGAATATGATAAAAACTTACCTGAAAATTACATAATGGTTGAAAAATTCCTTGCTTCTCTGAATAAAATAATTATTGAAAACCGGTTCTCATCATCAGATCTTCCCCTTTTATTTGGAGTCTTAAGTTCCCTTTTAGTTGAAATTGGTCAATACAGACATGAAGTAACGAAGAAGGATATGGCCCACGCATCAGAGATGCGAATGGTCGTTGCTGTATCATTAAAAAACCTCTTATCTTGCCCTTTTTTTACAAAAGTTGAGAAAGACCTCATTATTGAGGTTGCCCCTTTAATCGATAGCTGTACTGACAGGTTTTATCCATACCGAGTTGCTCGTATTTGTAGTGTAGCTGAACGACTGTATGAAATAAGCGAAAGAAAATGTGATAAAGAAGTAAAAAATGTGCTCAAGGATCTCTATCTCCTTAAGTACACCCGGTTTGGAACATCCGGCGTCCGGGGGGTATGGGGAAAAGACATCGGTGAAAGACGTGTGGAAGCTGTTGTACAGGCTATCTGTGACTCTATTAAAGCTAACGAGAAAATAAAGGGAAAAACAATTATTCTCGGCTATGACAGTCGACTTCATGCTGATATCATTGCACAGTGGGTAGCCAGGGTCCTGGTAGCAAATGGTTTTCAGGTTTATATGGGGAAACGAGACACACCAACACCAGTTCTTACGTATTTTGCTCTTGAGAATTTGAGAGATGATGTTGCCGGTGTCATCGTTTGCACTGCCAGCCATAATCCGTCTGAATGGCAGGGTGTAAAATATATTTTGCATAATGGCATGCAAGCTCCCACCTCGGTAACTGATTGGATTGGAGCAAGGGCGAATCAATCACTTGTAATAAATACACCTGTTTTGAACTATACAGATTTAGAAGAAGCCGTGTCTGAAGGAAAAATCAAGATGTTTGATCCTTTACATGATTATTGTGAATGGATTCTTTCAAAGCCGGATGATGTCGGGTTAAGAGTTGGAACGATTAAGGATTGGTTAAAGGATAAACTTGTTATAATTGACGAGATGCACGGTGCTGGCCGGGGGTATTTACGCCATATTTTGACCGAACTCGGAATTCCTTTTGTTGTCGTTCATGGTCTGATAGATCCAACATTTGGAAATCTCCAATATGCTAATCCGGAAGAACCGTTTGTAACAGATTGCCAATACATGGTGCGGAGAACGGGTGCGACAATAGGGATAGCAATGGATGCTGACGCTGACAGGTTCGGCGCAATAGATAGTGACGGAGCCTTCTTTAATGCCAATCAGATAATTGCGATGTTAACTGAGTATTTCTTAACGAGAAGAAAGATGCAGGGCAGAATTATACATTCATTCACCTGTTTCCCTCTCATAGATAAGGTAATTACTTCATCCGATTCAGACAACAGGATTATAAGCCCCGAATCAAGTGCAGTACCTTCCTATATTGTGCATCCTTTTTATGATTTAAGACTCGGAACCCCCCAACAGATTGCCGGTTCACCTGCATATGTGACAATGGTCGGTATGAAATACCTTGCAGAAGCAATGACGATGAATCGGAACTATCAGGTAGAAGATGTCCCCGATATCCGAGAATCCATGATACTGGCTGGAGAAGAAAGCGGAGGTCTGACTTCGAAGGGGCACATTCCGGATAAAGATGGACTTTGGGCAGACATGCTTGTTTTAGAAATGATATCAGTTTATAAAAAATCCCTGAAAGAAATTTGGACAGAACTGACACGGACAACTCAGACAGAACTATATTCTGACCGGCTGGATGTGGATGGAACAGAAGAAGCGAAAGACAAACTTGTTGATTTTTTCCTGTATGATTTTTCAAGATTAGAGGAGAAAATTGGTGGTTTGGAATGTAAATATATCGGAGGAATCCGCTATGATTTTGTTGAATTGTATCTTGAAGATACTAACATAAAAGGGCGTTTAATCGTGAGATCATCAGGAACAGAACCCATCTGCAGGATATACACAGAATGCACCCTAGAATCAAAAAGAAAGGAAATTGAAAATTATGCGCTCAGGAAGTTTGAAGAGATATCAGTGGAAGAAATCAAAAAAGCGCACAATCCCTGGCATCTTATTGACATTTTAATAGTTACCCCACCGCTTACGAAAATAATTATGAACGTAAAGGAAAAGCTCAAACAATTTGCGGCCAATAATAATAACGTAGCTAATAGCATTTGGAAGGACCTCTATAAAAAATCCAAACGACTAGACACACGAAGGAAGATAATGGCTGAGACATGGTTACCAATTTTTGAAGAGTGGAAAGATTCTGACTTACCATAAATAAATTATTATACAATTAAAAATAATAGAGACTTTTTTAAAAAAAATGTTGAAGAACAGAGCCTATCATCCATATTATCGTTTGATGCGAAAAGACCTTCAGCAGGTATGCAAGGTACGAAAACTAAAGACCCGGCTGAAATCAATTGCAGGATAGGCTGTAGGTAACGCCTCCGGGCTGCATACGCAGGTGATTCATTTTTCGAGCGATTCACAGATACCACCATCTGGATACGATAAGACCTGCCGTGTTTTACCATGAACGCCTGTATAAACGCTTATTGTGGAAATATTTCCAAATATTGTTCAATATGGTAAAATTAAATAGAATTGAGCCCCAAACGAAGGGAAATACATATTAATGAATTACGTCAAATTGTGGTTAATCATCACTCGTAGATCCTCTGTGATTCAAGCATGGTCAGATCAACAGAACTCATTGAAAAAATACAACATGCACTTTCAAAAGAGGAATGGCTCATTATTGAAGCCCCTATTCTTGAACTCAAATCCCGCCAGGTACGGAAAGCCCGTAATACCCTCATCGGTCAGGTCAACCAGATTATCATTGAAACCGCTCTCAAGAACAACAGGCCGAAAATCCTCCTCGTACTGCCGGAAATCCATGAAAATGAGATCGATGTTCTGTTCTCGCGGATTGTCCGGCAGTATATTGCAACTATGCGGGATGACTGGCTCGCGATCATTTATTCCCTTTCAGAAAAACTCGGAAAGAAGAGCACCCAGTCCCGGGTCTTTGCGATGGTTGCCCGGGACCTTGTCGATGCCGGGGTGTCCGACAAGAATCCCGCCCTTATTGAGAACGGGATGGTGATCCTCAACCGCATCAGTTTCCGGAAATACCGTTCAGATATCATGATCGAAATCATCCCCCTCCTAATTGTCTGGGCGGTCACAATTTATGATAAAAAATTCCTGTGTACATCCCTCCACATGATCAGTGAGATCGGGGATATCTCAAAGCGGTCGGTACTCCATGCCGAGCTCTCCAAAGCTCTGGCAACCCTCGCCATTCAGAAAAAGGACCGTGCATTATATTTCTACAGTATCCGGAACGCTGCCGGGATTCACCAGAAGATCCGAAGGCAGACCTGCATTGTAACCATTATCGAACGGGGTGCAAAATCCGTCTTTGGCAGGGAAATGACAGCCATTCCCCGTTTCATAGGTAATTTTCAGGAAATATCGCCGGAAGCCCGGCTCGAGATCATCAGCGCACTTACTGCACAACTGCTGGAACGGACAATGGACAAGGGGGAGGTTGTATCAATCCTCAAGACCCTCTGCGGGACTCTGCCTTCCGCTACCAGTACGATTATTATCGATCTCCTGAGAAAAGCAGAACGGTCAGGCGATCACCGGTACCTCTCGTCCGCACTGGAATTACAGCAGCATACCGGCAATACCGGAAGTTTCCCGCTGCGGGAAATGATCCATGCCGCAATATCCGTTGCAACAGCAACAGGCAATATGCAGGTCCTTAATGACCTTATTCCGGTTATTGAAAAGAACAGCAGTAGCGCCGGAGTCTCGCGGACCTACCTTCAGTTTTCCCAGATCATGCTGTCCAGCGGGGACTTTGGATCGGCACTTGCACTGTTCGGGAAGATCAGCAACAAGACAGAAATCCTTCCCCAATACTCCGATATTCTCACCCGCCTGCTGAAAGCAGGGTTCCTGAATGACCGCATCCCCGACGTGAGAGAGTCCCACTTAAAAAACCTCAATGAGACCACGGTTACCAGCGCAGTGTACCGCGCTGCTATCGAACTTGCCAAGGATACCTCATTTGAAACTATTGTTACTCACACCCGTTCGATGAATGATCTCGTGCTTCTCCACCCGCAGCACGACCATCTTTTTTTTGAATGTATCACCATTCTGGGCGATCGGGATTTTCTCAACACCTATGACCCGGGTATTCTCATCCATCTTGCCGGATCTATCGTAGATCAGGGAATAAAAGAACGGGCTATCTCTTCCATCATCATCAAGATCGCAAAAACAGGAGTTCAACAAAAAAACCGCGATTATCTCCAGCGGGCGGTCGGCCTTACCGGTGAGATAACGGGGCAGGAGACCCTCTCTTCGACCCTCAGCAGCATGATTGATGAAGTATCACTGCTCGCAACCCGGCAGGGCGACCTTGACCTCCTCCTACGCATGCGGGGCTGGAGCAGCTCGCTCCTGGAACGGGAGCTTGCCATGTACGCGCTGGCAAACATCGTTGACGGTGTGATAAAATACGCCATTGACAGGAGATCATCTGACACCCTCGAAGAAGCCTGTCTCATCGCAAAAGAGATAAACGATCCATCCCTCAAAGCGCAGCTGTTCGAAAGGATCGCGGAATCCTTTGTCCGGATCGGGTGTATTATCCTGAACGAACCCGATTCCATGACAGCCGGGGAGGATTTTAAGAGCGCCAAGAGATCCTTTTCCCGCGGCCTTACGATCATCAAACGGCAGATCAAATCCCCCATGGTCTCCCTTAAGATCGCCGGGATTATTGATATCATTATCAGCCACTCCAAGTCAGCCAGTAACCAGGACTTTATTATTCCCCTCGCGATGTATGCAGCTGAGATCGAAAATACCTTCGAACGGGACGCTATGATGTCCCGGATTGTCTCCAGCCTGCAGACAGACGTGATCCTCCCGGGCTCCGCGGATCCTTACGAGATCATGGCATACCTTCTCCAGAAGAGCAACATGGCAAAAGAGGATCCCGATATCCTCGGCCTGATATCCCGCATCCTCCAGATGATTGATGATCCATTCATCCGGCTTTCCGGGCTGGCCGGCCTTGCAGAGTCTCTGATACAACTGCAGGACATTTCCCGGGCGAAAACATTGCTGGAAGAGATCGCAGCCAGCCTCAGAGACCTGCCGGCCGGGTACCAGAAGGTTCTCCTGCTTTCCGATCTCGCGATCATCTATTGCAGGATCGATACCAAGAGTGCATCGGAATGCCTCCTTGACGGGATACAACAGCTTGAAAAGGTGGAAATTGACCAGGAATCGGTAGCCCGCCGGCAGATTGTGTTTGCCATTGCCCGGCTCAATGCCATTGTACCTGAGAGCCGGTGGGTAGGCCTTGCGCTGCAGGTTATCGATAAAATTGCTGATCCGATTGAATACATCAACTCGCTTATCGCGCTCTACAGCATGATCCGCGGGGACAAAACAAGGGGCAGCGAGCTTCTTCACTCCATGACTGAAGCAGTTGAGAGGATCTCCTCCCCGTATGAAAAGGTCGCAGCACTCCTCGACATCATCCCCCTTGTCATACAGAATACCGATGGGAATACCCCGGTAAAACTGCTCAGGAAGGCAGAGCTGCTCACAAAAAAGATCAACATCCAGTACATTGCCGACAGGATGCGGGATATTATTGCCCAAACGTACATCATGCTCGCGGGAAAAAATGCTGACAAGAAGTACATGGATTTGGCAATTACTGTTATCAGGACGATCGATACTGATGAGATCCGGCAGAACCATCTTATGAAGATCGGATATCCTCAAACCTATGAGATCCCACCCCAGTATGTGAGGATAAAAGACCTCTCTCTGAATATGATTGCCGACGGATTACACCAGAACCAGGTCGCTGTGCTCGAACGACTCGTGCAGACCATTGCCGACCGCGGGAGAAAGGCATTTTTTTTCTCGGACCTTGCAGTTTTTTTCCGGAAGGCAAAAGAGGAGAAAGTAGCAAAGCGGATGCTCCAGAACGCAATCAAAGAAGCAAGGATCATCCGCCCGCTTTCACGGAGGTCCTTTATCCTGTGCGATATCGCTCTCAAACTGCATGCCGCTGGCTGCGAGCGGGTTGCCCAGGAAATCCTCGAAAATGCCATTGATGCCGCCACCAACATCAGGCAGTCCTCACTGCGGAACGAGGTCTTCAACGAACTCGGGATCGCGATCCGGATCATGCAGGAGATGGAGCGATGAAAACCGTTGAGATTTTTATCACCGGGCGGGTCCAGAAGATCGGGTTCAGGGCCTGTGTCCGAAAGATAGCGATCGATCTGTCTGTCACCGGCACGGTCTTCAATCTCCCGGATGGCCGCGTCAAGGTGTATGCCACAGCAGAAGCAATGATCCTCGAAAAGTTCATCTCATCGGTGTATGGCTGCCCGCGAGCGGTTATCCGTGATGTGAAAGTATCTGAATTACCCCCCATGGGTTTTGAGGGATTTTCTATTGTTAAAAACGACGGGCGGTTCAGTACCGGACGATGAACTCGCTCCCGGTCCGGATCGAGTCGGCCAGGCCGATAACCTGCCTGCTCATGATATCCATGTTGATCGACATATGAAGCCGCTCAGTTATCACCTTAATCAGGTCATCGGAAAGCATACACCGGCCAGGAGTCAGCTCATAATCCTCCTCGCGCAGGGTTTCACGGGCAATCTGGAATACAACCGTATCGACCATCCCGGGTTTTAAGGAGTCGGTGAGATCATGGATAAGGCTGTTTTTACCTTCATGTAAAAACCCGCCGTCAGGATCGAGACGGGCACCTACAGAGGCCACGGTGCAGTTCCCGAACAGCATGGCGTACCCGAATGATAGCATGGCATTGACCGGGTCCGTGTGAGGTCGCATGCTCCGCCGCCGGAATCCCAGTTCCGGAGGCAGGTTCCGGGACATGATCTCGTAATACATGTCCGAAACCATCCGGTGCAGCCGCCGGATCTCGTCAATCTTGATGAGGAAGGCAAGTTCTTTATGGGACTTGCGGAGGAATTCCAGTTCTCCCTCGTAGAAGAGGCGGATATTCCTGAGCTCTTCTTCCTGCTCCATGAAAAAGAGCCGTGCCTGAACAGAGGTCTGGGCAAGGGCAGTCGCAAAGCGCTGGCGGGGGATCGTCTTCTGGAGATCGTATAATTCCCTCAGGTTCTGGTCACCCGGAGGGAGGATAGTGCCGGCAGGAGTGCCGTCGGCTTCGAAAAAGGATATAATCGTCCCGTGCTGGATCAGGTTCAGGATTGCTGCCGAATGGAGGGTGTGCCCCCCTACAATAAGCAGGTTTTTTACCTCAGTTATCGGGTATTCCTCGATCATGTTTTTTTTCTGGATTATCAGGGTTTTCGGGGTCGATTTTATATGGGCACCAAAGCCGCTGACCGCTATCCACGGGTACTCTGTCACCATCAACACCGAAAATTTCCTTGTCTGATCTAATTACTACCACACAGCGCCTGATTAATTCATCGTTTTTATGACCCCTCCTGCCGGTACACGCCGTAATTTCGGTGGGTATAAACAGAATCAATCGCCATATATACAGTTGTCATGCAATAGCATAACAGGGGTAAC
>JBAVWM010000379.1:0-5366 GCA_049697815.1 Methanoregula sp.
ATGATGAGATTCTCGAGCAACTCCAGGAGTACCAGCGCTCTCTCATTGGATCATCATATTACTATATCCGGGTGGAGAATGACAGGACATCTCTTTGCCGGATCCTGCCTGGTGGGGGAAAAATTTACTTCCATGAAATAGTGGATCATGAAAAACACGGGATATCGGAAGATGACCTGGAAGCAGCGGTCAGCCACGATACGGGTTTGTTTTACACACCAGGTTATTACCCTGTATCACCGCATATCGAGACGAAGCTCCGGGTGGTCCTGGACTATCCGTAATACAGAATGACTTTTTTATTTTTTATTTCGACCTGTTACCTAATGGAGAACGCGTCGAGAACCTGGAGCGTGATCCGTGCACCAAGCGTTGGCTGGATGGACTCCAGCCAGAGGAAAAAGCCCACCCTGGGCGGCGTCGGGCGTTCGTACTTGAAGTGCCCGTCCTTCATCTGGATCATCTTATGGTATTCCTTCTTCTGCTTTGAGCGCAGGTATATGATGAGTTCATACCCCGGCAGATCGGTTGCGATAATGGCCTTCGAGTAATATTTCGGAAAATCTTCCGGTGATATCTTCTTTCCCTTCAGGGTGATGCCGTACGTATCGCAGACCGCCCTGACTGCAGGGGGGAACAGGCCGCCATAGAGTACCTTTTTCACCAGTTGCCCGGTCTGATCTGTGATCGCGGGATGAATCCTTCCGGGTGCCCGGTTAATCTCCATGAACAGCCGGTTTTTTACTTCCTCATGATAGCGCTTGTACTCGAACGGTTGTTTCATCGGGATATCTGTTGCCCGGATGAGCTTTGGATGGTTCTCCGGCAGGTTGTAGATGATCCGCGGCCGATAATGCTTGACGAGCGATTTGATCTGCTCGCAGGAACTCGTGTGGATGATCGCGTTAGTCTTATCTTTCGTAAGGCGTTTGACAACCGTATAATTCGAAAGATCGAAGGATGACACTAAAAGGAACGGGGTGATCTTCTGGTTGTAGAGGTATCCGAGCAGTTTTTTCTTGTACGCGATCTCAACTTCGAATTCTTTTAAGTCCGCGGGTGATGTAACAACTTCTGCAAATGCTACGTGGTTGTCCGAGTCCACGAGCAGCATATCGAACTCGGCAAGATCCTGTCCATTGCCGCGGATCGTGATATCTCCGTACTTGGAATAGAAGAGCCCGTTCTGACCGAGCCGCATGTTCTCACGCAGGCGCGGGGCATCGGCTCCTTTCATTGCGAGATACCTGATCGTATCCGATTTTTTTGAGATGTCCAGAAACATCTCGTATACGATCGCCTCGAACCATCTCCCCTCGGCAGTCCGCATCGGCTCGATATCGGGGGAGAATAATTTCTTCCGCTCGATCTTGTTCATGTGCCGCGTGGCATTGATCGCGATTGCCGCAGTGGGTTTGAAATGCCGGAAATTAGAATTAAGCCACGGGATCATGATTTGTGTAAAGAATCTCTGCCGTAATAGTAAATAACAATCTGCCTTGTTCAGGTGTCTTTTATTAAACCTAGATCAGGATTGCTGCACCAGGATCATCTGAAAGGTACGCACAGAGCTTTTCATTATTTCCGGAAGTCTTTTAGAAAAAAAACGCTCATCCATCTGAATCCGATTAGGAATAAAAAAACTGCCGGGGAGATTCCCGGCGCAGACGTACCGATGGAAATGTCAGCGATCAGTCGAGCAGCTGGCCCATCGCTTCGTCATAGCGTGCTTCCATGACGTACGGGATGCCGGAGACACCGGCCGCTTCCTCGGTCAGTGCCATTAAGTCATCGCGGGTGATGGTAGATACATTGAAGTTCCTGCTGCCTGCCATGATCTGCTGGAGACCGGTGCGGAATTTCGATGCGTGGGTGTAGATGCCGACTGCACCCATGGGGATCTCCTTCATGCGGGAACCGAATTTCTCTTTGAGTTCTTCGTAGCAGGCAAAGATTTCCGGGATACTGCTGCCATACTTGGAAACGGACTTGGGCAGTTCGCCGTCCTTGATCCATTTCTCGATGTTCTTGCCGACAAAGCCGGGGATCATGAGACCACGGCCCATGCAGACCGCCTTGACGTACGGGCTCCCCATCGCAAGCGCCTTAAACACTCCGGGCTCATCGGAGAAACCGCCGGCGAATGCAAGATCCGGAACCCGCATGCCCTTCTTCTCAAGTTTGCAGGCAAATTCATATGCCAGTGAATGGAGGTAGAATGACGGAATGCCCCATTCGTTCATCATCGGCCACGGGCTCATGCCGGTGCCTCCGGGTGCGCCGTCAATGGTCAGGAGATCGATTTTTGCTTCCGAACAGTAGCGGAGGGCCATGGCGAGCTCGACCATTGAGTATGCGCCGGTCTTTAACGTGACCCGCTTGAAACCGATGTCGCGGAGCCGGTCGATCTCTTCGAGGAAACCTTCCTTGGTGACAAAGCCGAGCCGGGAGTGGCGCTCGAATTCCTTGATGGCGCCGGCCTTGTATGCTGCCTGGTTCTCTTTTAAGGTCGGGTCGGGGAGGACGATATAGCCGCGCTTCTTGAGCTCGATGGCGCGCTCAAGGGTCTTGACCTTGATCTCGCCGCCAATGCACTTGGCCCCCTGCCCCCACTTGAGCTCGATGGTGTCGAGGTTATGCTTGCTTGCCACGTACTCGGCTACGCCAAGGCGGGTATCCTCAACGTTCATCTGGACGAGGATCTCACCGTACTTTTCGTGGAATTTGTTGTAGGTAGTGATCCGGCGGTCCATCTCGGGGGATTCCTTGACCTTGTGGTTGGCATCCAGCTTCAGGCCCGGGTCGATACCGCAGACGTTCTCACCGCAGACAAGGGTGATGCCGGAGATTGCCGCACCTATAGCAAAGTGCTCCCAGTTTACCCGGGCAATATCAGTCGAACCGAGGGCTCCGGTAAAGATTGGAAGTTTCATCCTGACTTTCTTGTCCCAGCCGTACTCGGTCTCGGTGTCAACGGAGTAGAAAACCGCTGAGTCCGGACCAATCTCGGTCCCTTCGGGGAGTCCCTTTGCCCCTTCTGCATATCCCTGGATATTCAGGTGCGAGTAATCGATCGGGTAGTTCTTGTCAGCACCCGCGGTTATCTCACCGAACGGGCCGGGATACAGAACTTCACGGCCTCGGAATGATGATAACCAGATCTCACAGCTGCCCTTGCAGCCGTCAATACAACGGGTACAGATACCGGAGCACGGAACAACACTCCGTGAACGGTTGACAGTTCCCGTTGCTTCATTTGCATTTGGCTGTCTCAGATTCATGAATACACTCCAATGATATCAAATGAATTCCTTTCGTAAACCGAAAGTAAAGTCTGAAGGATAGCACCACTCAAACTAAGGTAATTTAAAACTCCTTCGCTAATAAGCGCTTGCTTTCCACCCCATTATAACCATTTCGGTTTGAATTAATGGTGGAACCACATTTCTATTCAAATTTTCCGGAAAATCCAGACAAAAAATGAAAAATTAATTAAGAAAATGCGTTTTTTAAAAAAATCAGATTTTGATGAGATCGTACCGGCGGCTTCCCATGCCAATCTCTTCTGCATAGAGGATCTGCCGGTACCCGTCCGTCTGCGCATGGACGCCTTTGAACTTGTCCCCGCCCTTGTGGTGATGGGCGCTCAGAAGCGAATCCGTTGAACCCTGCTGCAGGTTCACGAGATCAAAACTTGCTGCATCGATCGCCACCGGGTCCTTCGATGCGAGGATCCCGATATCCGGCACCACTGGGGCATCGCTGAACGGGAAACAGTCGCAGTCCGGCGTGATCCGTATGAGGAAATTCATGTATCCGGTTTTGTTCTCCTTACCCTGAACCGCCCCGTACGCGTGTTCGACCATCCGTTCCGTGAACTGTGGGATTTCCGTTTCCCAGTCGATATCGATGGCATGCTCAGGGCATGCGTGCATGCACTCGAAGCAGCCGATGCAGCGTTCCTGGTCAATAACCGACTTTTTCTTCTTCACCATAATCGCGTCTTTCGGGCAGACTTTCATGCAAGAGGCACAACCTGTGCATTTTTCAGGAATCGTGAACGGCCGGGCATTATGCTGGGCCCGCTTCCCCTCCGGCGGGGCGCAACCCATTGCAAGGTTCTTGATCGCCCCGCCAAAACCCGCGACGATGTGCCCCTTGAAATGGCTCAGCACGATCAGATTGTCGGCTGCAGCGATATCCCCTGCAATCGATACCTCGTTGAAATGTTTCTTTGTGATCGCTACCCTGCGGATATTCTTCCCGTTCAGGCCATCGGCAATGATGACCGGCGCTCCCGCCACCGCATAATCGAACCCGTGGAGGATCGCTGTACCAATATGCTCCACGGCATTCGAGCGGCTGCCCCGATAGAGGGTATTGGTATCGGTCAGGAATGGCAGGCCGCCACATCCTTTTACCTTCTCCACCACCTGCCGGACATACACCGGGCTGATGAACCCGTCATTCCCTTTCTCCCCGAAATGGAGCTTGATCGCGGTTTTGTCATGTGGTTCAATGAGCCCTGCAAATCCGGCATGATCGAACAGCCGCTGCACCTTTTCCGTGGTACACTCATGATCGGAAAAGGCTCGCAGGGAAGCAAAATACACCGGGCTTTTCATGGTATCCTCGTACCTGAGGGGAAAATTACGGCTGGTGATAAAAAAACCTGCTGGTCCGGTCAGACAATTTTATCGAGATTCCTTGCCTTTTTTCTGGCCTTGCCCCAGAGGACGAGGTTCCGGGCCCATAGTACTGGCAGGACATCATATCCTTTCCCTGCCTCTTTCATGAGGACCGCCGTTCACCTGCCGATTTATCATGTGTACCCTGTTGTGGAACTGTTCGTGCGGGTTGTCACCTTTTTTCAGGAAAAAATCCGCACCATTATTCAGGGCTTCGATTGCGGCATATTCCGCTCCTGTACCGGTAAAAATGATGATGGAGTGATACACCCCTCCGCCCTGATGATCTTCAGAATTTCAATGCCTTAAATATCCAGAAGATCGAGATCGACAATGAGTGCGTCAAAGTACCATTACTTCATTTTGGCCGGCGCCTCTTTTGCCGAATTGGCAGTATTGACATTCATCTTGCCATAAATCTCGGGAAACCGGCGGGTGACATCCGTAAATCCTGCTGGTCGTCAATGATCAGAACAGTGTGCTTCAGGTACCCAGTACCTTGATTGAGAATCGAAAGGAAAAAAGAGGAGGTGTTTATTCCCGCTTGGCCAGCTGGTGGTCCAGGTAGAACAGGTGCCCGGGAACATCTCCGATGATCCGTATCTGGTTTAAGATATCGCTGGCATGCTGTTCTTCCTCAACCTGCTCCTTGACGAACCATTGGAGCATCTCGAATGT
>JBAVWM010000380.1:0-1850 GCA_049697815.1 Methanoregula sp.
TCTACCCATCTGAACGAATTATTTGTCAGTGAATGCCGTTTTCTGCATGGGGAATTGATGGCAAGCTGAAGAATTCCGGAATTAAAAAAACCGTCCTCTACAGGATCTTTTTTCCCGCAATTCCTAAATTCTCCCGCCACACATTTCATGGTATGAAATACACGGCACGGCATGTCCAGCGTTTTCTCGAAACGGGAAAGATCGATGCAATGCTCTGGAAGAACCACTTCCCCTCTCTTTTGCCTTCCCAGGTTCCCTCCTGCGAAGAATGCAGCGAGTTTCTGGACCGTACGTGTGCCGGCGGGCGGGATCCGGTGGATTGTTTCCTCTCAAAGGTTCAGGCCGAACCTTCGGCCGGGAAACAGAAGCAGAAGAAACGGGATCCCATGCTCGGTCTTGGCGCGAAGGGGCCGGAACCCCGGAAAACGGCCCGGCCCCGGGATCAATCGAAGATGTGAGTCTGCAGGCTGCACAATCCCCTTGCAACCGCACGATTGGGTAATAATGCTCTAGAGAAAATCCTCCAAAAACCCTGACGCTCTTGGGGGCACGCAGGCATGCCCCCGCCGCTGCGGCATCCCCCTATGGGGATTGCGATGTATTACCTCTAAAGAAAATTTTGAGATTTTTTGTGATAATTCGAATCGCTCTCTCATAATGCGCCCCGTCCCCCGACGGGGACTCATTGGCGCAAGAGGGGGGGGCGTTATGTCAAATCAAATAGGTTTTCTACAGAGCAGATGATAAAAAAATCTTTAGCCATAATCATCGGGAACCGGCATGTGTTGCAGCATTCTGTCAGGCTGTAAAAAAAGTCCGGATGCGATCGTTAAAAAAAAAGGATTATTTCCCGCTCGTGACCGTTTTCGACCCGCGCAGGATTCCCACCGTGCCCGTCCGGACAAACTCCTTGATCCCGTACTGGCGTAACAGTTTTTCCAGTGCATCAATCTTGTCCGTATCCCCGATCACCTGGAGGATCAGGGTCTTTGCGCCAACATCGACAATGGATGCCCGGAAGATGGAGGCAATCTGCATGATCTCTGCACGCGAGGTGCCCAGTTCCGCAGTCACCTTGATCAGGGCAAGCTCCCGTTCCACCCGCTCGAGACCGGTCAGGTCAGAGACCTTGATCACATCGATGAGCTTGTTGAGCTGCTTCATTACCTGCTCGATCTTTTCATCGTCTCCGATAACAACGATGGTGATCCTGCTCATGTCCGGTTCTTCGCAGGGTCCGACTGCAAGGCTCTCGATATTGAACCCGCGGCGGGAGAAGAGCCCGGTGACCCGCGAGAGTACACCGGCCTTGTTCTCAACCAGGATGGATAACGTGTGCGGCTTCATGTCCGTGGATGCCCTCCTATCATCTCGTTGATCGCAGCACCAGCCGGGACCATGGGGAAGACGTTCTCTTCGCGCTCGATCCGGAAGTCCATCACGAACGGCCCGTCACAGTCAAGGGAGGCCTGCAATGCCGGGAGCACTTGGTCGGGAGATTCGACCCGCATCCCTTCGATACCGTAGGCGTTGGCGATCTTCACGAAGTCGACCGGCGGGAGCTCGGTAAACGAATACCGGCGGTCATAGAAGAGCTCCTGCCATTGCCGGACCATGCCGAGATACATATTGTTCAAGATCGCTATCTTCACCGGAATCCTGTTTGCTGCAACAGTGCCCATCTCCTGGATGTTCATCTGGATACTGCCATCGCCGGCAATAACAAAGACCGGGACATCCGGCCTGGCAAAATGCACACCGATTGATGCCGGGAATCCAAAGCCCATGGTGCCCAGTCCCCCGGAAGTGATCCAGGTACGCGGGTTATGGAAGCAGAAGTGCTGCGCAGT
>JBAVWM010000381.1:0-9513 GCA_049697815.1 Methanoregula sp.
CAACAAGATGCCCGCCCCCGCTGATACCGCCTCCCGGGATCCCATTATGGAGTTCACGGACCATGCGGGGGATGTTCATGAGCACGCCCTTTGACCTGAGGACGGCAAAATCAGGGCCAAAGCCTATGGTGACAACCGGTTTTCCGGCATTCTGTTTGCAGAGACGGTCGTGCACCTCTCCGGATGTTTTTCCCGGCGGGGGGAACGTGAACTTGTGGGCATGGATCTCCACATCGATAAGGAACAGGCGGGCCTCGTTTTTCAGGAGCCGTGGAACAACATGGGGCATGCACGCGCTCATCTGGTTCTCGATCATGGTGTTTGCCCCGTCGACAAGAAGGCTGATGAGTTTTTTATGCCGCTCGGAATTCCCGGTGATATTCAGGATGTCCTTGACGATTTCCCTGCCATCATTGAAACGGAGCCAGAACTGTTCGTAGTCAAGGGCAAGGGCGATGTCCTTACAGGCCTCCTCCGGGTACTGATCCTTTACAAGGGCAAGGAAGAGCGCCCGCTCCGGGGCTTCGCTGCGGTCTCCGACACCGGCAACGGCCGGGAGGTGGCGGATGAGCGGCTCGACCTTCGGGTTGATCAACCGTGCTACTTCTGTGCCCAGCATGCCTGCCGTTATGCCGAAATCCCCCCCGACATGGTAGGGGTTGACATGGGCCAGCAGGTACTTGTCGATGGTCGCATCCGGGTGGTGGTGATCGATGACCACGAACGGGATGTCGTACACGCTGGCAATCTTGTAGGCAGGTTCATCCTCTTCCGTCGAACCGTTGTCGGTGAGGAGTACGAGCGGCATCTTCTGCCCGTACCGGATATGGTCCTTTGTCGAAAAGTCAAGATCCCTTGTTATATCCTCGATCTCATAGAACGGTGCTTTTGACGGAGCACGCTTGAAGAGGAAATAGTCAGAATCAAAGTCTCCGCCGCTTTCGCGGATCAGTGCGACAACGGCCTGCTCGATGGCTACCGCAGAGCAGATCCCGTCAGCATCCGCGTGGTGGCGCAGGATGATAGGTTGTGAAGTGAAAATCGCTTTCCGGATAATCTTTGCGAGCTTTTTCATCTCGGGGCGAAGCTGCGCCATCACGTCACTTTTAACAAGGAGGGGTATATCTTCCGGTTCCGACCGGATATCCAGTGCTTTCTCGATCCTCACCCGGACATCTGCGGCTTCGTCTTCGGAAAGGATTGTAAGCATATCCGCTTCAATCTGGAGCTGGTTGTTCCGCATCATCACTTCGCCGATGACCCGGACGATATCTCCCAGCTCTGCCTCGGGATACGCCCTTACGCCGGCTTCGATGAATGCTGCCGCATTCTGGGTCCCGGTCTCATCGACAATGGTAAAGATGGTAGGCCCGCTGGTCTGCTTGATCTGGGCGATCTCGCCTTCGATGGCTACGGTCTTGCCGACTTTCCCGGAGAGTTCCGAGATCCTGACGGTCGTGGATTTCCGCTCAACGTTCTGGACCTGGTAGACCTGAATGGCAACCTCTTCGAGGTCTATGTTACCGTTCGGGCGGATCTGGCGGACCCGGACAAGGATGGAATCCCGCTCCTTGTGGTCGCCTTTCATATTGCTCTTGTGCACAAGACCTTTGATCCGGTCATTCAGCTGGACAAACATACCGAAATTGGCAAAGCCCTGGACCTTGCCCTGGTAGAGGTTTCCCTCGGTGACATCGGCAAGATCACATCCTGTACCCAGCCGGTAGACCAACACATCATTTACGTCATTATTCTTCATCTTCTCACTCCACACACAAGCGTCCGGGCATATTGTTGCGATATGGTATTGGTATCGTCAACGTTACGCGTTATAGGTACTGTGCTGTATGATCATCAATGGGCGCCTGATGGTAAAATATCCTTGTAATACTACAGGCGGTGTCCGCGCACCTTCGGATGGATCAGTCCCTGAACGGCACTTCGATCATGTCCAGATCATAGGGAGCAACGATCGGACCGGCAAATGCTGATTTTGCATCATTGAGATGTGCCTGTGCGTCCGTGTACCGCGAACTGGTATGGATGAGGACGAGCGTCCGCGCATGAAGGGCTGATGCAGCCTCACCGGCCTGACGGGCCGTGGCATGGTAAAACTCTGCATCATGGTCTGCTTCCGATTCGTCGTAGGTCGCGTCATGGATCAGGAGATCCGCATCCCCTGCAATATCCATGATACGGGAATGGATGGCCCGGGTGTCGCCGGTATATACGATCTTGCGGCCGTGCCGTGCCGGTCCCATCACCTGGCCGGGCTGCACCTCCCGGCACTCGTCGCCGTTTCCGATCCGTATCGTCTCTCCGCGCTGCAGCCTGCCGAACAGCGGACCCGGGGGGACGCCGAGGGCGATGGCCTGCTCGCGGTTGAACCTGCCCGGACGGGGATCTTCTTCCAGGATATATCCGAGCGCAGGCATCCCGTGGCTGACCGGGAAGGCGGTGATCGTGTATCCGTCGAACCGCACCCATGAACCATCTGCCAGCTCAACAGCTTCCAGCGGGAACTTGAGATTAAACCGTGCCACGGTCTTTACGATGCTGACAAATTCGTGAACCCACTCCGGGCCGTAAATCGTGAGCGGATCGGTCCGCCCGTTGAAGGACATGGTCTGGACGAGGCCGAATATGCCGAGAAAATGGTCTGCATGCCAGTGGGTGACGAAAATGGCGTTGACGGTAAACCCGCACCGGGCACGCATCATCTGCTGCTGCGCCCCTTCGCCACAGTCGAAGAGAAGCGTGTCCGAACCGTGCCGGATCAGGATGCAGGGTGCGTTCCGCTGGGTGGTTGGCAGTGCGCCGGCGGTCCCGAGGAAATAGACCTGCAGGGTTTCGCCGCTCACGTAAAATCCCACCCGCGATTTTGGAAAAGATGTTCGCTGTGCCCATATGTCATACGAAGTACTTCCTGAATACCTGCAGGCTTTTCCGTGCTTCTTCTACCGACCGGCCCTCAATAACCACGACGCCGGAATAATCCGCGGTGATCGTTTTTCCCACGCTCTCCCAGTTTATAATGCCCGCCCCAAGTGCGAGGTGTTCGTCAGACACCCCGTGGTTGTCATGGATATGGATATGGTGCGCCTGGTGAACGAAGGGAAGGAAGTCATTGACCATACCGAGGGTATTCGCGTGGCCGAAGTCAAAGGTCATGCCGATTCCTTCGATGCCTTCTGTCATGCCGATCAGTTCCTCCGGTCGGCGACAGAGGAATTCCTTTATTCCTATCATATTTTCAAGGCAGGCAAGCACCGAGTGTTCAACGGCACAGTTCCCGATCTGCCGGAGGGCCTCTTTCTGGAGACCCCAGACCTTCTGGGGCATGAGCTTACCGACCGGGGAGAGGTAGCCCGGGTGGATGGTGACCCGGTTGGTAAGTGATGAAGCATGCTCAATGCAGGTGCAGATCTGCCGGATCGATTCGTGCCAGATCGGGTCATTGAGGGTTGCGAGGTTCAGGTCGCCGTAGGGCGCATGGACGGTTATACCGAGTTTTGTACTGGCAATGATCTCTTCGATCTTCTTAAAACACGCCGGTTTGTCCAGCCGGTAGTTGCCGTCAGCCACAATCTCCCAGCCGGCATACCCGGCCTCTTCGATACCGTACACCCACGCGATATCGTCCCAGACTTTTGCGGATGAGGAAAAGAATGGTCTGGTGCTCATGGATCACGTCCTATCTGTTCGAGCAGTGCGTGGACAGCCCGGGAAAACTCCTCAAGCGTACTTTCGTTGCTGATATCCACGTCGGCACTCCGAAGGGCGTTTCCAAGGCCCCAGGTGAGCTCGCGTTCATCCCGGTTCCTGAGGGCGTCGGCTGAGGTGAAATCATCGGAGCGGGCCCGGGCTGCTATGCGGGCCAGTCGTTTCTCGAACGATGAATCGATCCGGATGAGTACAAAACCGGAAAAATAGTGCCGGAACAATGCTACTTCCGCATCGCCACGGATACCATCGATCAGGACAAGTGGTGCGGACTGTTTCTGTATCTCCGGAATACAGAGTTTTGCAACAGCGTCCATGCCCCCTTCCTCCCGCAACCGGTTTGCGGTTGCTCCGAAATTGCTGTCGTTCGGCACAAGCCCGGCTTCGTTTACCGCTCTCCGGATCATGTCTCCCATGACAATGACCGGAATGCCCGTGCCTGCGGCTATCTTCGAGAACTCACTTTTGCCGCTTGCGGGAAGCCCGACGATACCTATCACTTTCATAGACAATCTCACCTCCTTCCCGTGTCCGGATCCTGACACTCCGTACAAGCGTATCGGCAATCTTCTTCATCTCTTCTTCTGAGAACGGGTTGACCATTTCGGTCACGCCCTGCTGCAGCACGAGGTCGGTCTTGCCCACCTCACCCGCGATGATGGCTACTTCGTCTTCATACCCGCGGAAAAGGGTTATGACGACCTCGAACTCCGCAAGCTGCCCCGATTCGCGAGCCTCCCGGCAGAGTGCAAGGGACTTTTGCACATCCTTAACATAATTTCCCTTGAGCAGGTTATTATACCGTGCCCACCGCGCCTTGATATCCAGCGCCACCCGGTCGATAAGGCTCTCTTTGATAAGAGTTTCGAGGGTGTCCGGGAAGACCCCGTTTGTCTGGATGCCAACGGCAAGTCCCATCTCTTTTGCCGCCCGTGCAAGCGCAACCAGTGCATCCTTCTGCATCGTGGGTTCCCCACCGGAGAAGACCACGCCGCTGATGGCAAGCAGGGAACCTTTGATCAGATCGATGATCTCATCAAGCTCCCGCTCGTCCTTACCGGCCAGGATAGAGGAGTTCTGGCAGTACGTGCACCGGACCGGGCAGCCGCGGAAGAAGACCGTGCATACCGACCGGCCCCGCCAGTCAACCGTTGAGAGGGGGACAAACCCCCCGAAATTCAGTTTGATACAAAACCACCGTTTAGGATTATTTTTGTACAGACATTATATGAGGATATTGAGTTGGTTTTTCTCCAGAAGATTATCCTTAACCCCGCCCTCAGGCCCGGCAATCAATGACTTCTTCATCCATGATGATGAAGCCCATACGGACATCATTCTCCACATATGGGTCTGCCAGGGCCTGCTGACAGGAGAACCCAAAGCCGATCCGGGTAAGACGGGGTTACGGCATCGTATCTCGGTAGAGTAGTATTGTGCATGTCATCCCATAATGCTGGCGATAAAAAATTGCATGGCAAAAAGAGGGAGTGATCAAAATTTGAAGTGGCGGTTGACGATCTTAATGGCACAATAGTCGCCGCACATCGTGCACCCGTCCGTGTCGGCGGGCATCCGCTCATTCCGGATGGTCTGGGCGCGGGCAGGGTTCATGGCGACAGCAAACTGGCGGGCCCAGTCGAGGTCGCGGCGGGCATGGCCCATCTCGAGGTCGAGGTCCCGGGTCTTCTTCAGCTTGATCATGTCTCCGACATGGGCAGCGATTCGGGAGCTCATGACCCCTTCGTAAACTTCCTCCGGTGTCGGGAGGGCGAGGTGTTCCGCGGGAGTGACATAGCAGATGAAGTCCGCGCCAAGGGACGACGAGATGGCCGCACCGATGGCCGCAACCCGGTCATCGTAACCCGGCGCTATATCGGTGACGATGGGACCGAGCATGTAAAACGGCTTGTTGTTGGTGACCCGCTTCATGAGCTGGACGTTGGTCGCGATCTCGTCGATGGGGACGTGGCCCGGGCCTTCGACGATGACCTGCACGTTCTCCTTGTGCGCTTTGTCTGCAAGTTCCGCGTTGATGAGGAGCTCCTGGATGCCGGCCCGGTCGGTAGCGTCATGGATGGCGCCGGCGCGCATACCATTGCCCATCGAGAGCGTGACCTCGTGCTCCTTCATAATCTCGAGGAGGTAGTCGAACTCGGAATAGAGCGGGTTCTCCTTCTCATTGTGGAGCATCCATGCCGTCATGAACGCACCGCCCCGGGAGACGAGCCCGGCGTGACGGCCCTGGTTCTTCAGGCGCTTGACGGTCTCCCAGTTGATACCGGTGTGGATGGCCATGAAGTTGGTGCCGAGTTTTGCCTGTTCGGCCGTGATGCGGAAGAGGTCGTCCTCCTTCATGTTGACGACGGCACCATCTTTGATCGCAGCCTCGATGAATGCCTGGTAGAGAGGGACACAGCCAACCGAAAGGCTGGTATTCGCTATTATCTGTTTTCTGATCTCAATGAAATCGCCCCCTGTTGACAGCTCCATCAGGGTATCGGCACCGGCCAGCTCTGCCTGCCTTGCTTTCTCAATCTCCTGCGGGATATCCACAATATCCGTTGATGTGCCGATAGATGCGTTCACCTTGGTCCGGAGGCCTTCGCCGATACCGCATATCTTGACTTTGCGGTAAGGGGAGACCGGGATCACAATATGCCCGCCGGCAACACTGCGCCGGACAAATTCTTCGGTGACTCCTTCCTGTGCTGCGACTATTTTCATCTCTTCAGTTACGATGCCGCGCTTGGCATCTGCGATAATACTCATACCATACCCGTTGCGGCAAAGACCAGATAAAGGCTCGTTTTCTCATTTCTGGACGAAATCTGGCTTGTCCTTTCAACAAGTAAAGTTGATTTGGAATAACGCAGTTTTTTTTAAGTTCCGGGAAATCCGGTCAAAAGCCGGAAATCCTGTGGTTTCCCGTTATTCCGAGGAAGGAATAAATGAGGAGATCAGGCCAATATTTATATGCTGTGCCACGCTAACTTATGGTAAACCTTGAGGAAACAAGGTGTTTTACGATGACTGACCAGGAATTTTACGAAGTAACGGTGAAGGAAGCAGCCCATGACGATGCCGGACGCGGTATCGCGCGGGTGAGCATCGAAGTGATGAAGAAACTTGGGCTGGTGTCCGGTGATGTTATCGAGATCCTAGGCAAGAAGAAGGCCGCCGCGATTGTCTGGCCCGGCTTTGCGCAGGATACCGGCTCCGCTATCCTTCGTATCGATGGTAACATCCGCGGGAATGCAGGCACCGGTATCGATGAGAAGGCAAAGATACGCAAATCGGAGGCCGAGTATGCGAAAAGGGTGGTGATCCAGCCGACCCAGCCGATCCGCCTTGTCGGGGGTGAGCAGTACCTTGCACGCGTCCTGCGCGGACGGTCCGTAATTGAAGGCCAGACTGTCCGCGTTGACGTGATCGGAAATTCGATCACCCTTGTCATTGCAAAGGTCGTCCCGAAGGGTATTGCCATTGTTACTGACGATACCGAGATCGAGCTCAAGGAGGAGCCCTACAAACCCGAGGACGGCAAGCAGGAAGTCTCCGATATTCACTATGAAGATATCGGGGGCCTTGGTCGTGAACTCCAGCTTGTCCGTGAGATGATCGAGCTCCCTCTGCGCCACCCGGAGATCTTCGAGCGGCTCGGCATCCAGCCCCCTAAGGGTGTCCTGCTCTACGGGCCGCCAGGCACCGGCAAGACCCTGATCGCAAAAGCGGTTGCAAACGAGGTGGACGCCCACTTCATATCGCTCTCCGGGCCGGAGATCATGAGCAAGTACTACGGTGAGAGCGAGAAAGGGCTCCGGGAGAAGTTCGAGGAGGCCGAACAGAACGCGCCGGCTATCATCTTTATCGATGAGATCGACTCCATTGCACCCAAACGGGAGGAGACCAAGGGGGAAGTCGAACGGCGTATCGTTGCCCAGCTCCTCGCACTTATGGACGGCCTCAAGGGACGGGGGCAGGTCATCGTGATCGCGGCGACCAACCTGCCGGATTCGATTGACCCGGCGCTGCGGCGCGGCGGCCGGTTCGACCGCGAGATCGAGATCGGCATTCCTGACAAGAAGGGGAGGCTCGAGATTTTCCAGGTCCATACCCGTGGCGTACCGCTTGCAGAAGATGTGAAGATTGAGGAGTTCGCCAACTCGACCCACGGGTTTGTCGGCGCGGATGTTGCCCTTCTCGTTAAGGAAGCAGCGATGCACGCACTCAGGAAGGTGATCCCGCAAATCAAGATTGACGAGGATATCCCCAACGAAGTGCTTGACCAGCTGAAAGTGACCAAGGAGGACTTTGCCGAAGCCCGCAAGAACGTGGAGCCGTCAGCGATGCGCGAGGTACTGGTAGAAGTGCCCGATGTTACGTGGAAACAGGTCGGAGGCCTTGAAGACGTAAAACAGGAACTGAAAGAAGCGGTTGAATGGCCGATAAAGTACCCTGACGTTTTCGACCGGCTCCAGACCAAGGCGCCGAAGGGCATTCTCCTCTTCGGGCCTCCGGGTACGGGAAAGACCCTGCTTGCAAAAGCGGTGGCAAACGAGAGTGAGTGCAACTTCATCGCGGTCAAAGGGCCCGAACTGCTCTCGAAATGGGTCGGGGAATCCGAGAAAGGCGTACGGGAGATCTTCCGCAAGGCACGTCAGGCGTCCCCGTCGATCATCTTCTTTGATGAGATCGACGCGCTGGTGCCCAAGAGGGGCACCTATGCCGGTTCTTCCCATGTGACCGAGAGCGTGGTGTCGCAGATCCTGACGGAACTGGACGGCATGGAGGAACTCAGGAACGTCACCATCCTTGCCGCCACCAACCGCCCGGACATGCTGGACGACGCCCTGCTCCGCCCGGGCCGGCTTGAACGCCACATCTACGTCCCGGCGCCGGACGAGGAGAGCAGGAAGAAGATCTTCGGGGTTTACCTTGGAGGAGAGACCGGCAATATCCTTGCAAAGGATGTCGATGTCGACGCCCTCACAAAAAAGACCGGGGGATATGTCGGTGCCGATATCGAGGCACTTGTCCGCGAAGCGAAGATGGCAGCAATGCGTGATTTCATCGTTCAGATGGGCGGCAGGTCGGAAGACGATCGCATGGATGCGATCAAAAACGTGATGTTGACAAAAGCGCACTTCGATGCCGCCCTCCTTAGGATGAAGGGATCGCTGGATGACGATGCGATCCAGAAGTCCGAACAGCAGGCCTGGGAGATGCTCTACAACCAGGAGCAGCGGGAGATCCTCAACAGGGCTGCAATGCTGGTGACCAGCGCCGGCATGGGGCACAGGAAGGTTGACGATAAGGCAGTAAAAGAGCTCCGTGCGATGACATTTGCCCGGAAAAAGGACTTCGCTGCTCTTGAAAAACTGGTCGGGACGCTTGAGAAGAAACGGGAAAAGGAGTAAAGGACCAATTGATAACGAGGTGAACAACAATGCAGGAAAATCCCATGGACCTGTTTGACGAAATGGACGGGATATTCGCCCGTCTCTTCTCCCGGATGGACCGGGAATTCATGGCCGGCTCCCCTCAGATAAGCGGGTATCATATCATGGTCCAGGATAATGAAGAAAGTCTTAAGGCGCAGGAGATGCCGGATGATGCTGGCTCTGTGTCCCGTATGGCAGGAGAGCCGGTGGTAGAAGTCCACCGTATCGGGAATGAAGTGAAAGTTATTGCTGATCTTCCGGGTATTACGGAAGAGGCACTGCGGTTGGATGTGCAGGGTGATACCCTGGTCATCGATGCCGGTGATGCGGACCATCACTACCATAC
>JBAVWM010000382.1:0-6798 GCA_049697815.1 Methanoregula sp.
GGAGGACTGCGACGATGATCCCGATGGTGTCGAGGAAGCCGCTTCCCATGACGAGCGAAACGATGAAGGAGATGGAGACTGCAAAAAGCAGGATCTTTATGATCGGGTCATCGAATTTTTCCAGGTACTGTTTCCAGAGCGGCTCCCGGACCGGGGGGGTCATGGCATTGGCGCCGTACTTCCTGCGGAACTCCGCGACCTGCACGGTGGTCAGTCCGCTCGTTCCCGTTATGGGTTTTAATTCATCCAGTGAGAGCATTTTCCGGGATCCTGCAATGGTTACTATTCTGGATCGCAGCATAGTATTGGGGTTGGGGAACTATAAGGTGTCACATTGGGGGAAGGCGCCTTTTAAAAAAAGGTATTTGGTGGCTGCAGAGAAGCCCCGGCATTATTCCTTTACAAAGAGGAAATTAATGCAGGTACTTTTATCACAAATCGTGATTACCATGTTCTCATAGATATGCTTGAACTCTTTGAGCTGCGCAGTGACGATATAGCAGCCGGGCGGCACCACCAGTTCAGCGTGTCCGCTGATTAAATCACCCTTTTTTACTTCCTTGCCACAGCACTGCCTCACCGTTACGACACCGTTTGCCGATGTCAGGACTAAAACAGTCTTTTCGGTCCCGCATCCAGACATTGATCTTTCCAAATCCCATACTTCACCTCAATCCTACGATACCAACGGGGAGAAGGGATCCCATTCGTGAGGACTACCCTCAACAAATTTTATACATTCCCCGGACCAAGTCGTCCCGGCACCGGCTCTTTCTGGAATTCGGAATAACTCAATCGTTACCTCCTTTATTCATTCATTACTTACAATTTGTCCCTTTAGTGCCGTGTTGCATAAAAGATCGGAAGGTGAGGCTGGATGGTTTCGGGTGCTGCCATTCAAAGAAGGTTGCTCTCCATCCCGGTAAAGATGGTGAAAAATAGTGTAGATAATTTCCCGGGATATTTGAATGACCAATCAATCTTTCATTTGAAATTTTGAACCGGATCCTGATTGAAAAATTTTCAGCAGATTTTCAGCAGACTTCAATGTTATTTTTTCAACCGGATCCTGATTGAAATTTTTTTCTGGAGAAACGCACATGAGCAACGTGCTCGCACCCGAACCATGAAAATGGTAAAAATAATGTAATATTATGAGGGCTCCCCGCCTCAGGGCCTCTGTACGGCACGGTAGGGCAGGGCGATTTTTTCAAATGAATTTATGTCACTGATCCGCCGCTGGGGCGCCCCTTTGAGGTGCGGCGGCGTTCGTCGTACATAATTGAGAGGGTATAAACAATCCATTGATCACATCTGTTTAATTCAATTTTCACGGGAAACCCTGTTTTTAAAAGAGTGAGCTCACCGAAGACCAGGCCGGATGGTATCGTTAGATGGAGCGGCTTTCACGGTCAAAAAACCCCTGCCGGAATTCTGGTACATCGGAGCCTGCTGTGAACCCGGTTGTACCTCATTTCCCCCACCTCCCGGATTTTGGAGGTCATAATTCTAGAAAAACGCGGAACCGGGCCGGAATAATTGAACGATCACTGACGGGAATGAATGAGGTCATATTTAGCGATGTTACAGCGGCCGAACGCGGGAGAGGATGTGATTTGGGAGGCGGCGGGCACCGGATGGGGGATATGCCTGCCTCCTCCCCGGGGAACGGCTGGGATAATGGAGAATTCCCCAGGGCAGAATTTTTTTTCTGGAGAATACCTTGATCCAGACAAATTGTATAAACCAGTCAAGCTCAGCGAGAATGATCCGGCAGAAGGTTTTCTTCTCCATAGTCCGGCGTAATCGTTTCAGGTCAGCCACGAACCTTTGTTTAAGGACAGAGAACTTAGTTTCAACCAGGAACCGTTTACGATAGCGAGTCGAATCAAAGTTGTCGGTCATTTTCTTTCGGTATTTCCCAGACATCCCTCCTCCTCAGATAGTGCAGATCTGGCCTCTCATCAAAACCTGTCACGGGCAGCCGATCCGTCACGGGTGCGGTGATCTGTCTCACGAAGTCCTCAAACCGCCGGGTATTCGTTCAATAATATTCAACGATCCACCATCGGAAAACCCGATCCTGAAACCCCCCGCCATTCCGTTTCCATCCAGTATCAGGACTATTTACCCGATTTTCAAACCAAAAGCGAATATATGCGCACATCAGAACGCCCGAATACCTATGATCCGAGGTAAACAGGAGTTAAAACGGGCATATCGAAAAATTACCGGCTCCATTTTCCGCGAATCCGGTACATCGTTCCGGGATCTGAAAAATAGTAGGGCAGGATCCGTTCATTTTCGCCTCTGTTTGCCAAAATACGCCTGATTTAAAAACACGATCTCTGCGGGAGGATACAGTCCCCGCCTGATCCAAAAGAAGAATTCTCCGTTGGTGAAAAAGGGGTTTCCGTGGAGTGCCCCGGCGATCTGGCAGCCTGTCAGAAGTCGGCTCAACCGGACCCGGGATCGTTTACCCGTCCTTATTTCTCCGGTGCAGATATTTTTTTATTATTTTTCGGAATTATTTCCGGTTCAGGAACCTGCGCCGGATCTTCTGCCGGTCCGGTACCTTGTACCGGCTCTGAAATTTTTTCCCGGTAGTGCGGAGGGTATCAGATCTTTTATCGGTGACAAATATAGTACAGGATTCTTTACCGGTTCAGGATCCTTTTAGTTGCGGACTGCCAGCCCTTTCCGGATTTTTTGGCAATGGGCCGGGCCGGTTCCTGTTTGCCGTTTGTTCCCGCACCCGCCTTCACTTTTCTGCCAAAAAAAAGAAACGCATAATCTGATGCTCCTTATTACTGCCTGGCAGTTTCACATTCTCCTTTCCACGGGGCATTAAACGATTACATCCAAAACATTGAGATACCGGGAGACGTGCTGCTGAACCGAAAAAATTGCTCTGGAGAAATCATGGTACTTGACGCTCCCGGGGCTTCGCCCCGCCGCTTGGGCGCCCCCATTGCGATGACGCCGTATTACCTGTACACAGAAATGTAGAATTTTTCAGAGCAGGCAATGCAGAGTCATCACATGCGCCCCCGCCCCCAATAGGGGCAGGGCTGGCGCAAGGGGGGTGATCATATCTGATGCAATAGGATTTCTACAGAGCAGAAAAAATGATATTCAGAATTTGGCTCATGGCAAAAATATACCGTGGGCACTCACACTAAGCCGCACATCTGAATGCGATGTGAGGATATATTGGGAGTGCAGTTCTTTCAACAACGCAGGAAATCAACGAACCGGGGTTTGTTGGCTTTTGGAAGAATGGTGACAGGCAAATATTTTTCCTGGTATGGCAATATGCAGTGAGTAAGGTGATGCATCATGTGTTCAACCTGCGGTTGCCAAAATTTTGCCATTGATGAACTTGTCTGGTACCATCAACATTGCACTCAATGTGGTCATGTGTACAAGAGTACGGTAGAGAAATCCGTCTGTCCGGTATGCAGGTCTGAAGCTGTCGAGGAGGTGTAGGATCTCTTCATTGGTGGTCTGAATCCATTGAATCAGGTTTCCTGCTCTGCTCAAGAAGTGCTGCAATGGGGGTGGTATTATCCGGTTTCCTCCCCTGTCTTTGATACCTGCCGCCCTTACCATATCTCCCTGATACCTTTCTCATCAGTTCCGTCATGAGATTCCGGAACTTTTCAACGGCAGTCAGCTCCGTAACCGGGAAGGACCCGGGATCAAGTATAGCAAGATGAACCGGTTGCTGCTCCTGTCCAAATGCTTTTGAAAAATCTTCCCTGAAACTGTATTGACAACAGGGGAGTATCGGTAGATAAACACCCCGGGACCACCCCGTTTTCGGCATGACGCCGGATATCGCCGAACAGGGTCGTGTCGGGAATCCTGCCGACAACTGCCATATACGGGAACGTGAAGAAGGGGATCTGACCCAATCAGATTTGATAGAGATAATTCCTGTTACTGTTGTATCACAAAGGATATCCGTGGACATGACAGAGAGGCAGCCTCCCGGAATGCCATGGTGCCCTTTGGCGGAGCAAAATAAATAATTAAATCAGGTAAAAGTACCCCGTTCAGGCCGAAAAAACATTAAGAAAGAATTAAAATGTATTTGTCTGAACTATTTAGTATGAAAAAACTTCTTTTGGTACTCTTAGGCATCCTTGCACTCTCGATCTGCCTTGCAGGATGTACCAGCCAGCCGGCTACGCCGACACCGGTACCGACCACGACCCCCGTTGCGACCCAGATGCCAGTCGTGACGCAATCCTCAATTGTCGGTGCCTGGAATCTCATCTCCTACAATAATGACAAGGGAGCTGTTCAGACCGTAATTACCGGGACCAGGCCTACTGCGGATTTCCGGGCTGACGGGAAACTATCCGGCTCTGGCGGGTGTAACCAGTATAATGCAGCGTACACGACCACCGCATCGAATGGCATTACCATTACCCAACCGGTAACCACCCTGATGGCATGTCCGGAACCGGTGATGCAACAGGAAACCCAGTACCTTTCGTTGCTGCAACAGGCAACAACGTATGAAACCTCAGGAGATCAGCTTACCCTGTTCGATAAAAACGGTACAAAGATTCTGATCTACAAAAAGCAAGTGAACGCGCCTTCTACCATTGTAGGAACCTGGAATCTGTTCTCCTATAATAACGGCAAGGGAGCTATTCAGACCGTAATAACCGGGAGCGTAACAACTGCGATATTCGGAGCGGACGGGAAACTATCCGGCTCTGGCGGGTGTAACCAGTATAATGCAGCGTACACGACCACCGCACCGAATGGCATTACCATTACCCAACCGGTAACTACCCTGATGGCATGTCCGGAACCGGTGATGCAACAGGAAACCCAGTACCTTTCGTTACTGCCAACGGCAGCGAAGTATGAACAAAGCGGGGATCAGCTCACGCTGTTTAATTCAACGGGAACAAAGATTCTGATCTACAAATCAGCTCCCCTGAAGGTAAATCCCCTCTGATGGGAAAAAAATCCCCTCAATTTCCCGCTCTTTTTTACAACAAGCCGATCAAGAACACCTGAACAGGTTACCCTTTTTTATCGTTCGAGTATGTCATGAGGTATCATCAACTGACAGAACCAAAAAAAAGAAAGATTCAGCATTGAAAGCTGGCACGACCTGTATTCCCGGCATAAAGGATCCTCACCGGTCACACTCAAATGCATGGGTGGAGAAACCAGGATTGGGAAAGAATTTTTTTAAAAATATCTGCCAAGTGTTAGAGAAGATGATACCATTAAAAAAAGAGGGTGGGAAAAATAAGCCCGATTCTTCGGTCCAATTACACAAGATGCAGCGGTTGTACAAAAGGGAAAACGGGAAGCTCGTTCCCTGCGCTTGGTTGTTCCCGGACTCCAAACAGATGTTAAGGATTTAAAAAAAAGAAATTGTTGTCGGTTTCTCTTGGTGAGGATATACCCGATGTCATATTTATTGAGAACCCGATTATTGCTTCATATTTTCTTCTCTCCTATTGGAGCGTCACCAGTACGTCGATCGTGCCGGTGCCACTGTCGAGAGATCCCAGTGCTTTCCCAAGGACCGTGCTTGGCTTGTAGATCTCCACGCCGTCGATATTCACCGGTACTGCTTTCATCGCATGGCCGGGTGTCTGTGAAGTCGTCAGAACATCCCCAGGATAAATTGCACCATAGGTTGCATCCACCCTGCATGGCACCCGGCCGGCGATCGCGATAATCTGCTCGCCCGGGTTACCCCTGTCATTTGCCCCGAGCGACACGCCCGGTTCCGTTGAAACGATGCCTGCAACCCGGGTATCATATTCCTCCGTTGCGCGCTGGAGTCTGCCATCGGCACCGATAACGAGAACCGTTCCTGATGGAAAAACACCGGTCATGGGCATATACTCAGCAACATCGCTCGCACCGGTCTCGTAGCTGAGCGCACGGATAATATCGCGAGTCTGGACTCCGTATTTATGATCCGGTCGTCCAGTCTCTGCCCAGATTGCTATCGATTTTAGACTGTAAATATTTGCGCCAGGGCTGCCGTAGCCAGACGTCTCTGCATACACGCCCTCGCTGCCGTCGCCAGTTGTCTGCGCAACCACGCCTCGGCTGTCGTCGCCAGACGTCGCTGCAACCACGCCAGCGCTGGAATCGCGATATGTCCGTGCAACCACGCCGTCGCTGCCCCAGCCATGCGTAGTGATATTCACGCCATCGCTTTCGCGGCCAGATGTCCATGCAACCACGCCTCGGCTGTCATCGCCAGACGTCACTGCAACCACGCCAGCGCTGGAATCGCCAGACGTCGCTGCATACACGCCCTCGCTGCCGTAGCCAGACGTCGTTGCAACCACGCCATAGCTGCCGTAGCCAGACGTCACTGCATACACACCATAGCTGTAGTTGCCAAATGTTCGTGCATCCACGCCCTCGCTGCCGTAGCCAGACGTCGCTGCATACACGCCTTCGCTGAAGTTGCCAGATGTGGAAATGCGGACCCCCGGGTTGAAGCGATACGTGGTGAAGATATCCACGCCGGCATGGGTAGCTGTTGAGTCACCTGCCTGGTATGTAGTGAAGAATGCTTCCTGTACAACTGCTCCCGGCCGAAGGCTCAACGCATACGGTACCGGCCGTATTTCTGTTCTGGGTGACAACTCAGGATCGGTCCCCCTCTTTATCCCTACCCAGAGAGCCTGCCCGTTGAACAATTCTGCGGGGAACGTGAGGGTAGTTCTGAAGTACCCTTTCGTCGCCATCACACGGTGGGTGTCAGTAGCGAGCTGACGCCCTACGATTGGATAGAGACGG
>JBAVWM010000383.1:0-3859 GCA_049697815.1 Methanoregula sp.
ACGGATTCTGAGAGAAACCTTTACAGAATGAACTGCCGGACTATTCAATTCCAAAACTGACTATGGTCTGCAGGAATGCTTCTGGGGATATTCACGCAGACTGTTCCCCATAACCGTTCAGGGATGCTTAAGGTAAATCGTTTTCCATATGTTTAATAAATCTGTAAACCGATCCGGCTTTAATGATTACTAAGCCCGCCCTGATTGCCACCCTTCTCATAATCTGTGTACTTTTTGCTGGTTGTGCGTCCGTCCTTCCCGCACGTTCTCCCAAAGGACCGGTAGAGCTGACAGTACCCTCATGGCGTCTGGTTTCCTATTTTGACAGTACCAAGACGATGGTGCCAGTCGATCCTCAGACAAATATCAGTCTGAAATTCGATGAAACGGGGAATCTCAGTGGTTCTGTTTATGGGTGCTTGAGATACTCAGGCCGCTATACGACCCTGGGGGAGACAATCACAATCACCAACCTCACCGTGGTTCATGAGAGTACATGCCCCTTGTCTCAAGGGGCGGTGGAGATAGAAAAAACGTATCTCTCACTCCTGCAAAAGTCCCCCCGGTTCAATATCAATGAAGATAAACTGGTCTTTGGGTATTATGATGCCCAGAGATATCTTGTCTTTTCCCGGGCCTGACAGGCACGGACAATTAAAATCTGATAAAATGAGATAATGTTTATGGGGTCTCTCAAAAAAAAACGGGAATAAGAAGCAGCTCTTTTTTCCTCCATGTTTTCGTTATGTAGATGGCCATATCCGCATATATCTTCAGAACGAGAACCGGTGTCATAAGTCTCATTCTTGGTATTTTTATTTTAGCGTATCCCATGGTCTCTGCTATCAGTATTGTGGTAGATTTTTCGATCATTGCCGAAAGTTCCCTGATTGTGGTCTCCTTTGTTGTGAGGAAAGTCCAGGCAACTGAGTGAACAAAAAAACTCTATGATTACCACATTTTAATCAAATAATCAGGATTCCTCTGTTTCATAGTTGCAGGCTGCAACAACCCACTATAGAAATACACAAACCTTTATTAATACGAAATGAATTGTTTGTGTATGGAAAACATAACCCTCAAAATCAAGAAACGTGCCTTTCCGAGCCATGGGCGGGTACGACTGCATGAGTCCCGGCTGACCGACCTTGAAATCATGAATGGCGACCATGTAGACCTCATTAATGAGGATGCGAAGAAAACAGTTACCGTCACTGTGATCGCTGACACCATGGTTGGAAAGGATGAAATCCGTGTCAGTGAAGATGACCTGAAGTCTCTCGGACTCAAGGAAGGTAACGATGTTACAATTAAAAAGTCCCTTGGTATCAAGGAAAAGGTATCAAAGACTGCTGGTGACGTTTCAACCGGGGCCAAGAAGGTTGGTGGGGACGTGGCAACCGGAGCAAAGAAAGCCGGTGCTGCAGTAGGAAAAGCCGCCGGCGATACCGCAGAAGCCGTAAAGAAAAAGGTGAAGGGAAAAGATTCCCTTTAACCCCAAAGGATATTTCTATGAATGTGATTTTAACATTTGAGTCAGGGAGGTGAGAATTATTGCTAATGTATCAGAAACGGCATTAGTTGTGGCGTCACAACAACCACTCATCAACGACACATCGTTCATGATAATTCTTGGACTATTCATCATTATCATTATCTATTTCATTGTCCGTGAATTCCGTCTCATGAAGACCGCGAAGGCAAATGTACAGCTGGAACAGGACAAGCTCAAAATTCTCCAGATGGATGCCACGACCAAGGCCTATCCTTTCACACGGCTCTCCCCGGAACAGACCTCTGCGATCAGGGACGTGGAAGATGAGAACATAACTCTTGAGACCAATATATTTGCCCGGGAGAAACTCATTGAGAAACGGCTGGACCGGCTGGAGAATTATGTCAAAGTCAGAAAACTGGACACTATGATGGATAAGATTGAGACAGAAGAGAAGAAGGTGAAATAATTATGTACCCGGTTGTTAGCCAGAACGAGTACCCGGTTGTTAACCAGAACGAAAACTCTCCCGGTTACTGGGATAAGTTCAAGGCAATCCCTGCTACGATTGGATCAAAAGTCCCGACTTTTGATAGATCCCTGGACGCGTATTTTGATCAGAACTTTCCGTCTATCATTGAGGAATGGGATCTCCTGACCGACAGCGATCTCCACAAGCTTGAATACCGGCTCTCACAGATTACCACCGAGATCAGCACCCTGTTTGCCGAGAAGATGGCGATCGAAAAGCGTGTCGGAAGTCTTGATGTCCTCATCACTTCCATGGAGGGACCGAAATGATCGGCATGAATAATTACCTGAATGCCTATGTTGACCGGCGGATGAAATCCGTTGTCGAGGAATGGAACCTTTCCCGGAAGGATGATGTAAATGATTTCACCAGGAGAATGGATGCCATTGAGCAGGAGATTCCGCGCCTGAAGGAGTCAAAGAAGGCGAATGTGGAAAAACTGATGGAACTTGAGATCCGTGCCCGGAAACTCAAGGAGAGGATCTGATATGGACTGGTTTGAATTCATCATTATTCTCGTCTTCATCGGGGCTGCGTTTTTCCTTATCTATTATTACTTCCGTGGAGCAAAAGGAGATATTGCGCTCACACGTCCTGTGGAGAGCCGGGTGGACGAGTACCTGGACCGCAGGTTCGAGAACCTTGTGGAGGAGTGGCAGCTGATAGACCAGTCAAAGCTTCAAAGGTTCAAGGAACAGAAATCCGGAGAACTGGAGCAGGATGAAACCCGTCTTGCTGAGTTAAAGAAATTCGAAATGGATCTGGAGAATTCACTTACAAAACTGGAGAGCAGGCTTGACGGTATTGAAAAGGGACTGGTTCAGGAAGGAAGCTCCAAAAAATAAGACCAGCGGGGATCTCTTCTCAGAATTAAAAGAAGAGATTCCGGTGTTGCGCAAACAGGGTGAGCCCCCCCAGAAAAATCCACACAGTTTCTCCCAGTATATGTGTGATCTCTGTAATTCACCCTATTCTATTTCAGAGCTTCGGCAATGTGTCCTGTGCGGGCGATGGGCTTGTAATACCTGCTGGACAGATCAATATTATACCTGCAAATCCTGCACAGGTATTATAAAAATCCATTTAATGCGTAAAACTCCGTTTAAAGAGTAATGGTGAGACAGGGAAAAACAGATATCTGATACCTTTTTTAAAAATAAATACGTAGTCAAATGGACTTCATGGGGGATTTATTTTTGTGTGGCAGGTAGGGATCATTATGATGAGGCAATGTGATGCGGAACGATCAGGGATGAATCGAAGAACAAGACGGAGAATATAAGAGTTATCTGATGGCCGAAACTATTCCGAATCGTCTCAGATCATCACTGATATTCCTTCTGAAGTCCATTCGTTATCTGCGTTAGATTTTTATAGATAGATCATGAAGATTGAGGTGGTGAATATTTTGAGCAGCGAAGATATGTTAAGGGAAACCGCTCTCGAACTCGAGAAGATTATTGCATCGAAAAACGTCATAGGGACCCCGGTGGACATAGGGGACAAGACCGTGATCCCATTGAGCCGGTTTGGTTTCGGTTTCGGTGCCGGTGGAGCACATATGAATCAGGCCGGCGGAGAGGGGGGCGGTGCAGGAGGAGGCATCGAGCCCATCGCCCTTATTGTCGTCCACAAGGATGTAAGTGGCCTCGAGGGAATCAAAGTACTCTCCCTCCGGTGGAATCCAGTCAACCAGGTCGTCGAGACTCTCTCCGAATCCCTCGCACCCCAGATTGTCGAAGCCATCAAGGCCGTGACCGGGGCTCCGAAAAAGGAGAAAGGCGAATAATAACCAACGGTCTGTGTCCATGGTCCCCATCTTCCTCCTGGTC
>JBAVWM010000384.1:0-5965 GCA_049697815.1 Methanoregula sp.
GTTGTTTACCATGTTCTACTGCCCTGCCTGTAAGAGCCAGGAGATTTACCCGGTTGCCGGGGGCTATGTCGGTCAGATATACCTCTGCAAGGATTGTGGGTACCGTGGATCGTTTGTACTCGAAATAGATGGTGCGGACGCATTCCGGAAGACAGAAAAGGAGAATAAGGACCACACATAATTACCCGATACCAGAGTCCTGCCATGCACGAAGCACGCCAGTACACAAAAAATGCAGATTCGGCCGTCAAGTGCTCGCTCTGCAACCACCGCTGCACCATCGGGGACGGGAAGCACGGCATCTGCGGGGTCCGGAAAAATGAACATGGCACTCTTTTTGCAGAAACGTACGGGATGATCAGTGCCGAAGCAATCGATCCCATAGAGAAGAAACCTCTGTTCCATTATCTTCCGGGAACCCTTTCCTATTCACTCGGGGGGGTCGGGTGCAATTTTCATTGCGAGCACTGCCAGAACTGGCATATCTCCCGGGCATTGCTCAAGGACGCACGGCTCAGACCACTCGGACCAGAAGAGGGAGTTGCCCGGGCAATAGCAGGAGGGTGCCAAAGTATCTCGTGGACCTACAACGAGCCTACGATCTGGCACGAATATGCTCTTGATATGGGGACGCTTGCAAGGACGAAAGGGCTCGGTACCATCTACGTAACGAACGGGTATATCACGGAGGAAGCCCTCCGCGAGCTCTCACCGATGCTCGGAGCTTTCAGGGTAGACCTCAAGGCGTTCAATGAAGAATTCTACAAAAAGATCTGCGGAGCTCGTCTGCAGCCGGTACTGGACTCCACTGCACTCGCCCGCGAACTGGGTATGCATGTAGAAACGGTCACGCTGGTCATCCCCGGCCTGAATGACGATATGGAAGAGATATCATCATTGATCCGGTGGGTGATCGAGCATCTTGGCCCGGCAACTCCGATGCACTTTTCTGCCTTCCATCCCGACTACAAAATGCTGGACCGCGGGGCTACTCCCCTTGCAATGCTGGAAAAAATCTATGTAAGAGCAAAAGATCTCGGCCTGAAATATCCGTATATCGGGAACGTGTACAATCACCCGTACGAGAACACGTACTGCCCGTCCTGCGGGGTGACCCTCATCGAACGCCACGGTTTTTCCAGCCGGTTTTCGGGACTCGATGACCGGCAGTGCAGGAACTGTGGTGAGAAGATAGAGATCGTGCGTCATGTCACCTGAACCTTCTGCTGAACAAAAGTTCATCACCGACCGCATGCTGGGAACACTCACCCGGTACCTCCGGTTCATGGGGTATGATACCACGAGTGCAAACGGACTTTTGGAAGGCGACAAAAAAGAGGATACCACGCTCCTCGCGATCGCAAGGCAGGAGCACCGGATCCTGCTCACGAAGGACGCAGAACTTGCCCGGCGCGGGAACGCATCGGCCCTGCTCGTCAGGTCTGATGATGTGATGGAACAGGTGCAGCAGCTGATCGACCGGCATCTTGTCAAACGGAGACTGGCTATGAGCAGGTGTTCGTTGTGTAATACTGAACTGCGGGAGGCCAATACCTGCGAGATCCAGAAAACCGCCAATGCCCCAAAAAACTGGCGGGATCTCTCGTTCTACTGGTGCCGGCACTGTGAAAAACTCTACTGGAACGGGTCCCATGGAAAACAGCTGGAACAGCGGGTTGAACGGGAGCTCCGGGAGTAACGGTACATTCCTGCCAAAGACCGCACCATAACAGAATTAACGGCCGAACGGCCACTTTTTTTGATCCGGAGAAAACAATCGTTTTCACCAAATTACCTACATGCTTACGGAGGGGACAGTGCCTGTCCCCCGGACCGCCCCTCCACCTTGCGATAGTGCTGTAGTACCTTCTGAAAAATTATCGCAGCAGGGAGAGTGTCGCCGCAGCGGGGGCGAAGCTCCAAAGAGCGTGATGATTTGTTAAAAAGAATATTTCTCCAGGACTCCCGTGTTATTCTTTTATCTCCCGGACCAGGGCATCGTAAAATGCATCCGATGCATTTCGCTCAATCCAGGGCCGGTGGCCACACTTTGACAGGAGAATGAACCGGAAATCCGGACATTCCCGCGACAGGGGCACGTTCACTCCTTCGGCCGGATGCGGGTCCCGGTCACCGTGGATCGCAATGACCGGGCACCGGATTGCATGTGCCATCCGGATCAGTACCTGATTTTTACGCAACTCGCAGGCTTCGTCCCAGACGCCGCGGAACACATCGTACTGGCAGTGGAATGTTTCATCTGCAGTCAGCACCGGGTCGCAGGCATCTGCATGGGAGAGCAGGAGACCCAGCCGGGCAAGAAGAGGATTTTTGTCACCGGCCAGGGGATCCTCCAGTTGCCCGATCAGCACCTGCGCTTCCGATCGTTCCACAGAGCTGAGCCGATCAAGCCGCGTTTTTGTAATGGACAACGCGTAATGCTCTTCAAACGGCGGGCTGCCGACAAGGATAAGTTTCCTGACAAGAGCCGGGTACCTGGCGGCGGTGATCCACGAGAGAAATGCACCCCACGAGAAACCGATCAGCGTCACCGGTACCTGGCCGTCTTCTCCAAGTACCGACCGGAGTTCCTGAACCTGCCCGTCCAGCGTTGTTTCGGTCTGGAGCGGTTCCAGTACCCCCTTTACTGATGACAGTTCCCGGGCAACCGGCGCCACTTCTCCCGGTGCCCCCGGGCCTCCATGGATAACTGCGAGGGAATAGGGGCCATGCCCCCATTTCCGGACCGTCTTCATACAGGTATACCGTTATTTCTTTGATGGATAAATTCTCCTAAAAAATGGCCTGAATACGGGACTCTTTTAATCACCGTTTCTTATTGAGCCCCCTTCATCAGAACAGGCTGCCAAACGTTTTTCCTGAAGGTATGGTTCCTGGACCAGGTGGTTTTCCGACCGGGAACAGGAATCCGTCCGGATTATTACCGGTCCCTTTTCCAGGTATAAAGGCAGGTTCACAGATGAATAATTCAGGAAAGGGGGGGGTATGGTCTCTCAAGTACGGGAGTGTCACGACCTGCCGTCTGAACCTGAAGCACATGGATAAAAAAATGGTTCTTGCTTCCGTGATAAGAGAAATGAAAACGCCGGTACACCCCATGAAAGGATTGAAGGACTATTTCGAAAGGTTCTTTGATTTTCATCGCATGTATTTTTATCAGCATAAGTCCGGAAACGGATTTGACAGATGCTGGTGTAAGAGGTAACCTATGATCGATGAACTGCTTTCCGGGAATGTACAATTCCAGAATACCCTGTTTAAACAGAACCGCGAACGGTATACCGAACTGGTGAAAGGCCAGCAGCCACCGGTCCTCTGGATCGGCTGTTCTGACTCACGCTTACAAACCGGGCATATTACCAATACCCACGCCGGTACCCTGTTTATGCACCGGAACATTGGTAATATGGCGCCGGAAAATGACTGGAGTCTTGCAACGGTTCTCGAATATGGGATCAAGCATCTGAAAGTTCAGCACATCGTTGTCTGCGGCCATTCCGATTGCGGGGCAATAAAGGCACTGGACAAGGATCTCGAAGGAGATACCTATGTCCCCCACTGGCTCAACAATGCGATCGAGGCCAAACAGAGAATCGATGCAAAAATAAAAAAACCGTCAACCCCGCAAGAACACAAAGATCGTTCCCGCATGATCGAGCAGGAAAATGTCCGGCTCCAGATTGAGCACTTGAAGACATACCCGATCATAAAAAAAGGATTGAAAGAAAAACAGATTGAGATTCACGGCCTGTATTATGATCTCGAGACCGGGGCACTCTCGAAAATTACCTGATATCAGAGTTCCCGTTCAATCTCATTTTTTATCCGGTCAAGGGAGATCCGTCCGATCCGGGTTATCCTCCCGTTGACAAGCACCAGGGGTATCGGGGGATAGTCCCGTTCAATGATCGTACGGATATGGTCAGGTACACCGTTATCGATGAACGTGAGCTTCAGGTCAACACGGTCCCCGTAGACAGCCTTCAGGACTTTTTCCAGTTCATTGAAGGCATCGTTCAGTTTCCCCGAGAGGTAACATCCTGACAGGCCGCAGGTGCGATCCTCATCGCAGGGAAACGGTGAGCATTCCGAGGTTTTCAGGCCAACAATCTCGACATGGACGGTACCGGTCATGCCAGTACTGTTTGCAAGGAGACTATTTTTAATAATCGGAGGAGTCCCCCTCTTGCACCGCCAGTCTCCCCAAGGCGGACGGGATGCAATAGCGATTGGATCAATACCATTCGTAAATAAGGGAGTCATGGGGATGCTCCCCCGGGGCTGCCTCCCCCTTTGGGGGAGAAAGGGAGCACCCCCTCGCTAATCCGTGGGTATCTCAGTGCCCTGATAAGGGAAATAATTACAGTGAAATACTCACGCAAATCGTTCGAACCGGTCCTTCGTCACTTTGCAGATCGGGCAGATCCCCGGCGGTTGATCGCGGGCGCAGAGATAGCCGCAGACCCTGCAGCGCCAGACCGGAAGGGGAAACACCGGTGCCGGGGTTGCCAAAACAGCCGGTCCTGCGCTCCCGGTTTTCCGCATGGACCTTGGGGGCCGGCGTTCGGGGACCGGTACAACCTGTTGTTCACCGTGCGCAATTGCATCACTGACATAGAGCGCGCAGTAGCAGGCACCAAAATCACCCAGGTCAGGATCGCGGTAATCGCACGGGCAGATAATATCGATATCATCCTCCCTTTTCCCGGCAGCGAGCCGGCAGGGACAGGCCCGGTACCCGTACCGCTCCTCATTTTTCAAAAGCCCGCGGATCAGGTTTTTTACAAACTCCACATCCGGGTTGAACCGGTAACCCCCGCCCTCTGCTTCTTTTTTCAGGGTGAGATATACGTTGTCGACATACGCTTCAGCGATACTTGTGAAATTCATGCACCAAACGCCTCCCGGATCTCCTGCTCCTTAAAACCGACAATACTCTTTTTATTATCGATAACCAGCGTTGGGAACGAACCTCTTGGGTTGAACTTCTCGACCTGGTCCATTGCCTCGTCCTGTTCCGTTCCATCGAGCAGGTCAACATACGTAAAATCGAATTCCACACCAAGTTCCCGCAACAGATCCTTAGTCCTCGCACACCAGCCACAGGTGCTCAGTGCGTACAGCATGACAATCCCCCGGTTCTTCCCGGCAACATGTTCGGTACCCATAAAAAACCACAATCCGTGCTCTGCAAGGAGATTGCAATAAATACTATTTATAAATGGGGTTGCAGGGAAGGGCAGGAGAAAATCCGCAGGAACGCAGGCATGGAGCCGTAATTTACGGGGAGTCTTGCAGAACCTGGAGGATCCACAGGACCGGTTCACCGGTATCGGATTCGGGGTATAAACACTACCCGGGGCAGTAGAAAAAAAGGGATTACCTGTTCTTCATGATGATGTTCACGTCTTCAAGCAGTGCCTGCAGATCCTCCTCGTGCTCGACTTCCATCTGGAGGATGCCAAGTACGATAGTATAGGTTACGGGGTCCTTGACTCTTGTCTTTTTCAGGAGGCTGTTGTAACTCTTGATCGCACACTGCTCACCCTTGATATTCTGCTCCAGTACTTTGACTATGAACGGGTCGTCCGGCGCATCATACCCGCAGTTTGTGTGTTTGTACCAGTCCTCCGGTTTCGTGACCGGCGTCCCGCCAAGCTGGATAATCCGGGTTGTCAGAAGGACGGCGTGCCCCAGTTCCTCTGTTGCATGTAACGTGAGTTCGGCAATAACCGCCTCTTTGTTGGGTCCCCTGACAACTTTTGAACCGACCCAGTACTGGTAGTATGCAAGCCATTCATCAGAATACGCCTTGTTTAGGAGTTTTACAAGATCTCCTACATCGGCATCAACAATTTTTCTTCCCTGGGTTCCCATGGTTTTCACCGTCAATTGAACTGACTGACACCTGAATATCGACCGTGAACGGATTTATGTATATCCG
>JBAVWM010000385.1:0-1501 GCA_049697815.1 Methanoregula sp.
GAACAACTCCAGCACTACGGTCTGCGGATTTGTCACTTCTGCCGGGCGCCCCGTTTCGGCAAGACCTGTGACAAGGAAATTTCCGGGGTGCTCCACATCCGGGACCTTGTAAAAGCTATAAACGATGTTTCTCCCTCAGCCGGTGTACGGGTGAAGACGTTTGCTGACGAGATGGAGAAAATCATCGACCAGAAAATAACCAGAGGATAACACAATGCAGGACTATTTACAACTATTCGCTGACTGGCTGACATACCAGGTCCTTGGGCTTATGCAGGGAACTTCCCTCGCCTCCTCCGTGAACTTTTTCATTTACGACTCGATCAAGGTTACGCTGATGCTGGCGGTGATTGTTTTTGCCGTCGCTATTGTCCGGTCATACATCACCCCTCAGCGGGTGAAAAAATGGGTAGCGGGACGCACGGAAGGGGTAGGCAATGTGGTAGCCGCGGTTCTCGGCATTCCAACGCCTTTCTGCTCGTGCTCGGCCGTTCCGCTTTTTATCGGTTTTGTTGAGAGCGGCGTGCCGCTTGGTATTACCTTCTCGTTCCTGATTGCATCACCGCTCATCAATGAGGTTGCAGCGGCCATGTTGTTTGCGATGTTCGGCTGGCAGATCGCCCTCATCTTTATTGTCTCGGGTCTTATCATTGCTATTGTCGCCGGTATTATCATCGGACGACTCCATCTTGAAAGCGAAGTCGAAGAATTCGTGTATAAATGCAAGATTCACGACCAGGCCGAGAAACCGATGACATGGAAGGAGCGGCTAACATTCGCAATGAACGAGTCCCGGGACATTACCCTGAGGGTGCTTCCGTACATCCTGATCGGCATTGCCATTGGTGCGATCATCCACGGGTATGCCCCTGCAGATTTCCTTGTCAACATCGCCGGCCCGGACAATCCGCTTGCAGTCCCCATTGCAGTCCTGATTGGCATCCCGCTCTACTCGAATGCCGCGGGCATGATTCCGATCATGGAAGTGTTGACATCAAAGGGTATGGCGATGGGTACCGCTCTTGCATTCATGATGGCCGTCATCGGGCTTTCTTTGCCTGAGCTAATTATCCTGAGAAAAGTGATCAAGATCAAACTGATCGCAATTTTTGTTGGAATTATGTTCGTGGCAATCACCATGACAGGATATTTGTTTAATGCTATGCTGGGGTAATCAAAAAGTTGTGTGGTGTAAACGATATGACAACAACAAAACAGCTCTCCTTCCTTGATCGTTATCTCACTCTATGGATTTTCCTTGCCATGGCAGTCGGTATCGGTATCGGGTACTTCTTACCGGCAGTTCCAGTACTGATCACGGGTCTTTCCATCGGGACCACATCAATCCCGATAGCGATCGGTCTTATCCTGATGATGTACCCTCCGCTCGCGAAGGTCAAGTACGAAGAACTCCCGAAAGTATTTAGGAATACCAAAGTGCTCGGCCTCTCGCTCGTCCAGAACTGGATCGTCGGCCCGATACTGATGTTTATCCTTGCTG
>JBAVWM010000386.1:0-12763 GCA_049697815.1 Methanoregula sp.
CCTGCGAGGTTGACTGCTACGGTCCTCTTGGTGAGGTCGATGACATTGAGTGCACCCTTGTTGGTCAGCGGGCTGATCTTTTCAAGAGTCACATTGCTCTTTAAGAGCTTACCCTCATCGTCGTAGAGGTCGATCGTGTCTTTGTATTTTGCCATTTGAATTCCTCCAAATTTTCATTTAACCGCGATACAGTACTGTCAGTGAGCGAAAGTATACTCTATAAGGTATACTGGTAATGAATGAAAGTCACTATTGCACGTCCCCTAAGATGGGACATTGAATACTTTCCAATTTCGCCATATAAGTATTCCTATTTTATCACGGAATTGTATTTTATTAAATTTTGAAAATAAAAAATAAAACTGGAGCAATGTTCAAATATTACATATCTGTTCCCTTTCGTTGTTTTACGCAGTATTACAAAGTTATAAGATGGTATTACAAACTCTTATATTCTCTCTATAAACTTTCGAATTTTCTGTGCGCTCTGTATAAAAAGGGTGGGGGTTGAGAACCCTGCCCGGATGCAGGAATTCAACCGGGATGTTCCCATTCCCCTGAACCGGTTTGCAGTGCATTCTCTGGTGCGATTGAATCGTTCCGGTTATGGTAAAAATTTTTTAAACGGGAGAACCCCGTCAGTATCCGGTTATTTCTTGAACTCGGTGATGGGACTTGGTCCAAGTTCGCGGATCGTGTTGACCACGTCCGTGACCACGGAGCCCCACTTTGCACCTTCGGATGCCGATACAAACGTCATCCGGAAGCGGCGGTCGTCAAGACCGATGCTCTTCATTAAGCGCTTGACCATGAACATGCGCTTGGCTGCCTTGAAGTTGCCCTCAAGATAGTGGCAGTCACCGAAGTGACAGCCCGAGACGAGTACGCCGTCCGCACCATCGGCAAATGCCTTCAGGACGAAGAGCGAATCGAGACGTCCCGTGCACATGACACGGACAATCCGGATGTCGGGCGGGTACTGGATACGGCCGCCACCGGCAAGGTCTGCACCCGCATAGGAACACCAGTTGCAGACAATACCCTGGATCTTGGGCTGCCAGATACCGGGGCCTCTTTCGGGAATTGCGAAGTTTCCGGGTGCAGACATTACTGCTCACCTCCGAGCAGGAAGGCATCGATTTGAGCCACGATCTGGGGTGTGGCAAAGTGATTCATCCAGATGGCACCACCTGGGCAGAAACCACCGCAGGTACCGCAGCCCTTGCATTTGGCCTCGGTGACCTCCATAACCGTACGCCCGTTCTTTTCAATGAGTGCCAGTGCACTGTAGGGGCAGAGGTTGACGCACATACCGCAGCCTGCACACTTCTCCTCAATGCAGGTAGCGAAGTACGGCTCAAGCTCGACCTCACCCTTGTGGATGGGGATGCTTGCCGCAGATGCTGCGCCTTCGGCAGATGCTACCGTGTCAGGGATATCCTTGGGTCCCTGGCAGACACCGGCAAGGAAGACACCTGCAGTCGTAGTACCGCAGGGGTTCAGCTTCGGGTGTGCCTCAAGCAGCCAGCCATCCTGGGAACAGGATACACCGAAGAGCTTCCGGGTCCGGTTTGTATCCTCCTTAGGCTGGACTGCTGCTGCGAGGACGACAAGATCGACTTCCATGTCAACCGGGCGGTCAAGGAGCGTGTCATCGGCCATGACATGCAGGTTCTTGGTCTTGGGATCCTCGAGGATGTTGGCCACGCGGCCACGGATGAACTTGGCGCCCTCGTCCTGGATGCGGTAGTAGAACTCTTCGTACATCTTCCCAAAGGAACGGATATCCATGTAGAAGATGTAGGGAATGCATCCGGGGACCTTCTCGATGATCTGGTGGCAGTGTTTCAGTGAATACATGCAGCAGAACCGCGAGCAGTAGGGCTTGCCAATACCGGTGTTGTCACGGGAGGCAGCACAGAGCACGAATGCCACGCGCTTCGGGGTCTCGCCGTCGCTTGGGCGGATGAGGTGTCCGCCGGTTGGACCGGATGCACAGATAAGCCGCTCGAACTCGAGGCTCGTGATGACATTCTCGAACCGCTTGTACCCCCACTCTTCTTTCTTCTCGATGGGGAAGATATCGAAGCCGGTTGCGAGGATGACCGTTCCGACCTTGACCTTGACCAACTCGTCCTTGGACTCGAGGTCGATTGCCTTCTTCTCGGGACCGCACGCCGTGACGCAGATCCCGCACTTGATGCAGGAGTTGAAGTCAATCGTGTAGAGAAGCGGAACGACCTGCGGGTGATTGATGTAGATCGCTTTCCGGGGCTTCATGCCAACTTCGAACTCATTGGGCTTGACAACCGGACAGGCTGTCTCACAGTCACCGCAGCCATTGCAGCCACCGCCGACAATGCCACGTGCTTCTGCTTCTGCTGGGGTGAGCACCCCCCGTGCCTTCTTGCGGACGGTGACATCGAAATTGCCAATGTACCCTTCTACCGAGTCAACCTCGGACCAGGTCATGAGCTCGATCAGCTGGGCCCTTCCCACATCCACCATCTTCGGTGTTAAGATACACTGCGAACAGTCTAGGGTCGGGAAGGTCTTGTCGAGTTGGGACATGCGCCCGCCGATACTGGTATCGGCTTCGACAAGATAGGTCTTGATTCCTGCCGCTGCAAGGTCGAGCGCTGCCTGCATCCCTGCAACCCCTGCTCCAACGACCATTGCCGCTTTTTCCACCGGCACGGTCTTCGGGAAGAGGTCCTGGAGGAGTGCAGCCTTTGCAACAGCAATGCGGATCGCGTCCTTTGCCTTGTCGGTTGAACCTTCGCGGTCGTGCATGTGCACCCATGAGTTCTGCTCACGGATGTTTGCCATCTCGAACCGGAACGGGTTCAGGCCGCCTTCCTTTGTTGCCGTCCTGAAGGTTGGCTCGTGGAGACGAGGCGAGCATGCAGCGACGACGACCCCGGTAAGTTTGTTGTCCGTGATTGCCTTGTTAATCACAGCCTGCCCGGGCATCGAGCACATGTACTTGTAGTTGTCAACATAGGCGACATTCGGGATGGTTCTTGCATATTCCTCCACGGCCGGGATATCCATTGACCCGGCGATGTTGGTACCGCAGTGACAGATGAACACACCGATGCGTGCGTCCTGCTTGGTGGTGCTGCCAACTTTTTGTGCAGGTGCGGCCGCCTGCTTCTTGACTTCCTCTTTCACGGGGGCTACCTTCTTGGTGTCCTGCTTTTTGGTCTCGGTTTTCTTGGTGGTTGTCTTCTTCTTTTCTGCCATTTTTACCACCTCACAGCACCTTCTGCAGGAACGGTTCACAGCTGATCCCGTGGAGATCAAGCCCGAGGTCCTGCGGACTCATTCCCTGTGCAAGGCCAAGGAGTTCAGCAAAGTGAAGTACCGGCAGCGCATGCTTGACGCCGAACTTCTCCTGGATCTCAATCTGGCCGCGGTCGAACTGGAGCTGACAGAACGGGCAGATGTCAGTGAGTGCGTCCACTTTCACTTCTTCTAAGTTGATCAGCTTCTCGTTTGCGATGTCCAGTGCATGGGCGATATCGTACCCGCGGACGCCGCCGCCGGCACCGCAGCACTGCATCTTGTTGCGGTATTCCACCGGGGTCGCACCAAGTGCGGCAACGAGTTCTTCCATCCACGTCGGGTGCTCGGTGTTGAGCATGACATCCTTCTCAAACTCCCGGTCCTTGTGGGGTTTGGTCAGGTGGCAGCCGTAATGGACGGCAATGCGGGCACCGGTCAGCGGGTTGGTTACGCTGTCACGAACCTTGTCGACGCCGATGAACTTGTCATTATAGAGGAGCTCGGCAGTATGGTACACATCGATGGTACCTTTGTACTCCATGTCCACTTCCTTGAGCACCTCATTGACCGCATCACGGAGATCCTGGTTGTGCTTGAGCTTGTGGTTGACCTCCCAGATCGACTTGTAACAGCCATTGCAGACAAGGGCGATGTCCATCTTCATCTGCTCGGCAAGCACGAGGTTCCGGGCTGCCATTGCATAGAAGACACTGAGATCGATCGAACCGAATGCACCGGGTGCAGGGCAGCAGCTTGCGCCCTTGAGGGGGACAAGCTCAACGCCCAGTTTCTTCATCGCCTTGATGGAGGCGGACTCGACACCGGGATACCGGTTGGGGGCAATGCATCCGAGGTAGAATGCGAATTTGTGTTTTGCACCTGTTTCTGACATGATCAGCCCTCCCGTTCCTTGACAATCCGGTCAGCATTGGCCTTCAGCTTGTAGTGGTCAATAATCTTCCTGATGGCAGGCATGTATTCCGGATACATATGGGTTGTCGGCGGGTCACGGGTCAGGCCGAGTTTCTCGCGGGCTGCCCGGTTGACATCGTTATTGGGTACACCATGGCCCGAGCTGTAGATTGCCTGCACGGTCTTGAGGAAGTTGACCGGTATAATATCTCTCTTGAAAGCGAGGTTCCTCATCGCCATGATAACGTCGGTGGGTGCAATATCACGCGGGCACCGGTCAGTGCAGCTGTAACAAGTAGTGCAGAGCCACAGGTCCGGGTCGGTCAGCGACTCATTCTCGAGCCCGAGCACTGCTCTCCGCATGAACTTGCGGATGCGGTAAGTGCTGCGGGGGGCTGACGGGCAGGAGCCGGTACAGGTACCACACTGGTAGCACATATGGGCGATCGTGCGCGAGATTCCCTTCACTTTTGTCGTGAATTCGGGGTTTGAGTCTTCACGGATGTATCTTTGGTCGTGGAGTTTCTTCTCCAGCGCTTCTGGGTAACCTTTTATTCGTGCCATGCTGATCACGCCTTCTCCATTACTTTGAGGTTGACCTGGCCGGTGATCTCCTCTTTCACCTTCGAGGTTCTCTTCTCGAAGAGTTTCGCCTTGATCTTCTTGAACAGGTCGGTCTCGGTTCCCTTCATACGGATGCCGGTCCTCTGCATGACGATGATGTCTTCACCCGGGCACGCATTCACACAGGCACCGCAAAGGATACAGTAGTCCTTGTTGACGGCGATGGTTGCTTCTCTGCTGTCCAGCTTCATGTCTGCTGCGGGAATTGCAGAGGGGAGGTAAATTGCATTGGCGGGGCAGATATCTACACACGTCGAACAACCACCGGGGCATTTCTCGGCATGGAACTCGATGTCGCCTTCAAAAAGCTTCTCGACGGTAATTGCCTCGGGCGGGCAGTTCCGCGAGCACCAGGTGCAGGTGCAGCAGTTGTCCTGGATGATGCTGACCTTGCCGTCGACCTTGTCGGAAATGATCTCGCGTTCCACGGTGATGCACTCTTCGGGACATGCCTCAACACACACCTTGCAGGCATCGCACTTGGTCTCGTCCCAGATAACATCGCCCTCAACCTTGCCGGTCTCAGCCGTGAAATTCTTGTGCTTCACGACAATGGCTGGGCAGAGTGCGCCGCAGAGCCCGCAGAGGGAGCATTTTTCTTTGTCCACGGTAAATGTCGTTTTTGTTTTGATCGCGGTCTGGCGGTCTTTTGCACCGGCAACCGGTCCCTTGTAGGTTCCTTCAAACGCCGGGACATTGCGCTCGATGGCGTCACGCGGGCAGACCTCTTCGCAGATCGTGCACCTGACGCATTTCTCGTCATCGATCTCCGCTTTCATATCATACTGCGGGAATCCTTCTTTCTCGATGATCGGGAGTCTCTCCTGTCCATCCACCTTAAGTGTCAATGCATTGAACGGGCACATGATGACACAGACACCACAGTATGAACACTTGACTTCGTCGACATCGATAGGTGCTGCATAATTAATTGCACCACGTCTCGATGCACCGACAAGCCCGAGGACGATAGCCTCCTCGGGGCAAGCTTCAACGCATATGCCGCATCCCGTGCAGGTCTCTGCATTGAGTATCAGGTTGTTGACGTTCTGGAGGAGTTTCTGCTCCATTACAACGTTAACACCATCTTTCTTCTTGGAAAACTTGGGAAACAATGCCATGAATTAACCCTCACGCGGTTTCTTATTGCACTTCTGCCACTGTATCCGATGCCAGACTGTGAGCGAATATCTCACGGGCATCAACAGGACATGCAACCACACAATTATTACAGCCAGTACAATGTTCCATTTTTATGTGCACTGCAAATGCCATTCGTTTTTTTCACGCACCAGCTATGATCGATTCTGAAAATCGACTATCAAAAGGTGGTAGAAGAATGTAGATAAATGTTCTGAAATTGAGTGACAGATCATGGGATTTTATACACATTTTTTTTATGTTTGTTTAAATACTCCCCCGGAAAGTTAATGATTAAATTGTTGTAGTTAATATTATCCAGTGTACTTTTTTTTCGTTTCCGTCTGATTTCCCTAATGCGCTCCGGAAAACCTCTCCATGGGAATAAATCAAATTAGAAAATTTATTCAACCACTATCATGGTACCTTTGTAGTACCGGAGGTTATAGTATGGAAATCAACGGCGTTACAATTGACAATACCTATGCAGAGGCATTCCCGACCTGGGTCTGCAGGATCATCATCACTGCGGTCACTGAGGAATGGGCAAAGAAAGCAGCAACCGAGGCAACCGGTTTCGCAACATCCGCTATCGGCTGCCCTTGCGAAGCAGGTATCGAGGGATTGATCCCGCAGAGTGAAACCCCTGACGGACGGCCCGGCGTTGCCATTCTGATCTGTGCAGGCAAGAAGAAACTGAAAGAACAGGTTGTCGAGCGCCTTGCCGAGTGTGTCCTGACGGCACCGACTACGGCGGTCTTCAATGGCATCACCAATGCCGAGGAGAAGATCCCGGTCAAGCTTCACTTCTTCGGAGACGGTTACGAGTACCAGAAGGAGGTCGGTGGCCGCAAGTGTTGGGTCATCCCGATCATGAACGGCGAATATGTCGGCGAGGAAGAGTTCGGCATCGTCAAGGGTGTTGCCGGCGGGAATTTCTTTGTCATGGGCGAAAACCAGATGGCGGCCCTTATGGGCGCACAGGCAGCGTCGGATGCTATCGCCAATGTCAAAGGGGTCATCACCAGCTTCCCGGGTGGTATCGTTGCAAGTGGTTCCAAAGTCGGCAGCCTGAAGTACAAGTTTATGGTCGCCTCCACAAATGAGAAGTACTGCCCGACGCTCCGCGAGAAAGTTGCGGACAGCAAGATCCCCGCGGGCATCAAGGCAGTGTACGAGATAGTCATTGACGGTGTGGATGAGAAGTCGGTTGCAGCAGCAATGGCAGCTGGTGTCAGGGCAGCAGCGATGGTGCCCGGTGTGAAATTTATTTCAGCCGGCAACTTTGGCGGTACCCTTGGCCCGTACAAGATCGAGCTCCACAAGATCCTTTAACCTTTTTTCAGTGAAAATTTCCTGCTGATATCGATCCCTATAAATAGAGTAATTGCCGATTATTTTGTCAACGAAAATTTCGGCGATAACATGATCACCCTGACTCCCGACGACGCAAAGAAGCGGTTCGGGCCGCTCTTTGCACAGAAATTTCTCGTAATGGTGGATGAACGGGCCGGCGCTGCAGAGATCCTTGAGCAATGCCGTGTCCGGGGAACGATCGAGTGGGATGCCATGAACCGGCGGCGTGCCGGTGGTGCGGTCAGCAGGTGTGAGGTTGAAGGCACCTCTATGACCATCCAAGCCCGCCTGGGGAAATACCCGGTGAATTTTGGTTCCGCAGCAGGGGATATCGGCGGCCAGGCACTGGAAGAAGTCGAGGTAAACGGTGATGAAGTCATCACAACCTGGGCCGGGATAGCGGGTGCCGGTGTCGGGGTTGCAGCCTGCCTCCCGCAGGCACCGGGGGTCATCCGCACCGAGTATCCTTCAGAGGATGACCTGAAGGTGGGTGGTGCACGCACCAACCATGTCCGGATCATCTCCCCGCGGTACGAGAAGGTGTGTATCGGTATCGATGATACGGACACGAAGACCGAAGGGGCGACGTGGGTGATGGCCTTGAAATGCGTGGAAGCGTGCAGGATCGACGGTGTCGAGTTCCTGAACATGCGGCTCGTCCAGCTCAATCCTGCCGTGCCAAATAAGACGACCAACTGTGTCAGTTCGGCCCTGAACTTTGCGGTCAGGCCAGGGAAGATCCCGAAGTTGCTGGAGTCTGTCCTGTTGTTCGTTGAGAAAAATACCTTTTCCAAGGATACCGGGATCGCCTGCTACCATGGGATCGCGAATTTTTCCGACGCGCCGGTTGCCCGGCAGGTCAAGACGGAGATTCTGACCCATGAGCAGGCTGAGCGTGAAGCAGAAGTGCTGGGAATCGAGTTCCTTGATCATAATAACGCGAAGGGGAGGATCGGGGCTCTTGGTGCCGTGGTATGGGGCAACTTGGGAACTGAAGCGGCGGGCCTGTATGGAGAACATCTCTGAACCCTTTGTGATCCACTACCTGCGGATCGTTGCTGTCGCTGACGAATCCGGCAGGAAGGTGGAACTGATCGAGTTCTTCGATTGTATTGGCGGTGCCATGTGGTCGAAGTACCATTATATCAAGAGCCCTATTGTGGAAGATGTCCGGTGCGTGGGAGCAACCATGCGCTATACCCTGAAGACCGGAACCGTGGATCTCACCCTCGAAGGCTCCCGTTTCCCGGCCGGTATTTCGTCATGCACTGTTGATGACGAGGAGATATCCGTCACGTATATTGGCATGGGTGGGGGGGGCGTGGGTGCGGCGGCCTGCCGTTCCGATGCAGCGGGTGTCCTGCGGAGCAGGAGCGATCCGGCCGGGGGGGGAAAAGTGGCCGGGGCAACCATCTGGCTTCCCCGGATGCAGCGGATACTAATTGGTGTTGACGATACGGACACTCCTGAAGAGGGGGCAACATGGACGCTGGTCCATAACATCGCCCGGGCGGTTGAGGATGAGCGTTCCGTATACCTGTCGCATACCATAGTCCAGCTCTTTCCGGTGCCGTACCGCACAAAGAACTGCGTTGGTCTGGTTGCGGAGTTCGCGACCTGTGACCCTGAAAGCCTTGTTTTGCGGTTCCGCCAGTTGCTCGAAAAGTACACTCTGTCGAAAAAGACCGGCATGGCAGTCTACAGTGGCTTCGCACCCTCAGAAGAACTGCTTGCTTATGGCAGGAAGGTCAAGCGGGGGGAGGTCGAGATTGGTCTGCTGGACTCGATACAGGATCCCCGGCTCCGGATTGTTATGAACGGGCGGGGAATCGTCGGGGCTGTTGCCGCCATTCCCTTTTTTACACATTATGAGGAGGCGCTGGAATTATGCAATGGAAAGAACTGAAAGCCAGGCTGCTGGCAGCTGGGACAGTCAGCCTGAGCGGTGAACCAGCGGATCAGTTTATTGCCCGCTCTGCAGCCGGACCGGGAGCCGGTGGCGGTGGTGCAGTTTTCTTTGCCATGGGGAGCCACCGCGTCAAGCTGGCACTGGACCCGCTGAGTAATATCGAGATTGCACACCGCGGAAATGGTGCCGCGGACCTTTATTTCGAAGGGAATCTCATGAGCGGCAGGCTGCTGGAACCCGGTTTCCACTGTCCTGACCAGGCATTTATTACCGTCACAGGCAGTTGCATCTTTGGATGCAGGTACTGTTCGGTCCCGAAGATCTGCGGCAGGCGCAAATCGATCGAAGAGATTATGGGGATGGTGGAGTCGGTGCGCCACCGGATCCACGCCATCTCGATTACGAGCGGGGTTCTGGAAAGCATCGAGAAGGAGGAAGCCTATGTCCTCGATGTGGTGAAGCACCTTGCGTTCTTCAATCTCCCCATGGGGGTCTCTATCTACCCCTTGGAAAAGACCCCTGACCACCTGAAAGACCTTGGGGTAGCCGAGGTGAAGTTCAACCTTGAGGCTGCAACGCCTGAACTTTTTGCGAAGATGTGCCCGGGACTGGACTATGACCTGCTCTGGCAGGTTCTCGATCGCTCGGTCCAGCTCTTTGGGAAGAATCGCGTTTTCTCAAATGTCATCATCGGCCTTGGGGAGACGGATGCCGAGATGGAAACCTGCATACGGATGCTGACCACCCACAGTGTAATTCCCGTCCTCCGCCCGCTCAATCCCGTCTCCGAACTTGTTGGCACTCCCCGCCCATCTGCGGAACGACTGAACCACATCTTTATCGTGCACGAACAGGCCCTCGAGGCAGCTGGGCTCGATCCCCGCGTGGCACTGACGATGTGCACCAACTGTACCGGCTGCGATCTCGTGCCCGGGAGGGACGGATGAATGGTGCCGAGGCAGTTGCCGATGCCCTGCTCCGGTATACTGACCGGCAATATTCCGTCCCGGGATTTCCGGTTACAGGTCTCGGATCGCTCACCGGCGCTGAACTGGTGATCAACGAAAAGACCGCGCTTGAATACGCTCTTGGTGATTCCCTGATGGGTCGGAGGGCTGCGGTCATTGTCAAGAACGTTGGCATCAATGCCTGTGCAGACCCGCTCATGCAGGCAACGGCACAGGGAATCGTTGGCGGGATTGTACTGGTTGCCGGGGACGACCCGGATGCAACAGGGTCTCAGACCGCACAGGACTCCCGGTATTACGGGGAACTTGCAGAGATCCCCGTCATAGAGCCTGATGCATCTACCTGCTATGCCGGTGTTGAGGCTGCTCTGGAAGCATCGGAACAGTTCTCCCGCATATCGATGATCCGCCTTACACCTCATGTGCTGGATGCAAATGCAGTCAAGAACCCTGTTCTCCGGAAGGAGGGGAAAGGGCACCTCGCTGATCGGATGTGGACCATGAGCGGGCGAGTGACTGCGGCAGAGGGTTTGTACCGCACTCTGTTTTCATGGTCATCGAGATCCCCCTTGAACCACTGGGACGGTGAGCCCGCCGGTGCCGGGCCTGCCCCCGGGAAGACCCGGATCGTGACCGTGAATCCTGTGCCGGAACAGGCAGCAGGGATTAGAGATATACGGGAATACGGGAGGACCTTCGTCCGCGACCATCGTGGGAACCTGCCTCCGGTACCGCAGGAACGCCCCCAATCTATGGAGGACCGGGGCTTCTGTCGGACGTTCTGTAAAAACTGCCCGTTTCTTCTGATGATGAACATCCTGAAAGATTGGAATATGCCGGTGATCTGCGATGCCGGCTGTTCGATACTGACAATGAACCCGCCGTTCGAACTGGGCATGGCAAGTTACGGAATGGGGGCAAGTATTGCCGTTGCCGCGCGCAGTACGAAGATCGCCCTGATCGGGGATTACGCCCTGCTTCATTCCGGCCTGAATGCCCTTATCGACGTTTATGAGAAGCATCTCCCACTGCTCTGTATTGTGATGATGAACAACTGCATGGGGATGACCGGTAAGCAGCATACCTATGATGTACTCCCGTACCTGCAATGGGCGGATCCGGTCATTTGCCGGGCTGATGATGGAACAACACTGGAATGCGAGCTCGTGGTTGAGGACAGGCCGCGGACGCTTGTGGTAGTAGGAGAGTGTCCTGAGGGAAGCAGCCATGAAACCGTTGCATATTGAGATCTGTGATGTAACCTTGCGGGACGGGGAGCAGACACCCGGTGTCTCGTTCTCCTGTCAGGAGAAAGTCGGGATTGCAACCATGCTCGACACGATCGGGATTGAGGTCATCGAAGCCGGGTTCCCGGCAGTATCCGCGGGCGAGAAAGAGTGCGTGAAGACGATCGCAAATCTCGGCCTTGATGCCCGTATCTGCGGGTTTTCCCGGGCCCGGGAGGGGGATATCCAGACAGCCATTGACTGCGACGTCGACATGGTGAGCATCTTCATCCCCACCTCCGATCTCCATGTCCGGGTCAAATTCAAGAAATCCCGGGAGCAGGTGCTCGAGGACTCCTTAACCATGATCGATTATGCCCGGGACCATGGCGTGCAGGTCAGGTTTGCTGCAGAGGACGCGTCCCGCACCGATCTTCCTTTCCTGAAAGAAGTATACCTCCGTGCAGCAGAGCACGGGGCTGTCCTGTTGAGTTTTGCCGATACCGTCGGCTGTCTCATTCCCTCCGAGATGCAGTGGATCATGACTGAACTCGTCGCCTCCATTGATCGGCCGTTCTGCGCCCACTGCCACAATGATATGGGATGTGCGGTTGCCAATACGATAACCGCTGCCGAGGCTGGTGCCTTCCAGCTCCACACCACTGTCAACGGGATTGGTGAGCGGGCAGGAAATGCGTCTTTAGAGGAACTTCTCGTTGCCCTGCGGATGAAGAAGGGCATCGACCGGTACGATCTCTCACCGCTGACAGAACTCTCACACCTGGTAGAGAAGTATTCCGGCGTTACCCTCCCCCGGAACAAGCCGGTGACTGGCGAACTCGCGTTCTCACACGAGAGCGGTATCCACATCGCGGCTATTCTCGAAGACCCTGCAACGTACGAGTATTTCACGCCGGAAATGGTGGGCAGCGAGAGGCACTTCATTCTCGGGAAACATACCGGGAAAAAAGCGCTCGAGTATGTTGTTGCATCCATGGGATGCGAACTCTCGGAAAAACAGGTCTGCCGGGTGCTCGACCTTGTCAAGGATCATTCCGAACACAAGTGCAATATTACGCCGGAAGTATTGCGGAGACTGATCCGCAAGGTACAGGAGTCTCCCTCATGAGTACATTGTCAGAACGAATCCTCGGTGCAGAGGCCGGGGAATATGTAGACCGGAAGGTTGACCGAGCCTATGTCCATGACGGTACAGGCGTGCTGACGCTCGAAACGTGGAAGCAGATGGGTGCCGAATGGCTCAGTGACCTCCCACAGCTCTACGTTTTCTTCGATCACATCGTTCCTGCGAACAACTCAACGACAGCTACACTCCAGCA
>JBAVWM010000387.1:0-8745 GCA_049697815.1 Methanoregula sp.
AGGTAATACGGCGTCATCGCAATTGGGGCGCCCAAGCGGCGGGGCGAAGCCCCTGGAGCGTCAAGTAACATGATTTCTACAGAGCACGATATGATAAGCCAAAAATCATAATCGACGACGTACCTCCATAGGATCAAGAGAGGAGAGGAATTTTGGGCAGCTGAAACGCAATAACGAGAGGTGACGGCATGGTTTATTCGACTTCGTTGTATTAATCGTAATCATCGTCATAAGGCTTTTTTTTAGTGCATTTACCAAAATGATCCCGCTGGCAACAAAATAAGGTGAAGAACAAACAAAGAAAAATAACCCCCCACACGGCGAGCGCAGATCATATTTCCCCTCCTGGTATTTATCACAAAACCGTGACGTATACCACATTCAACGCGGGTTTAACCGGGCAACGGACTACCGGATGCGATAGCAGGCATTCAGGGAGGGGGGGTCGGTGTGTGAGGTGTGTGGACCCCCCCCTTCATTTGAAAAGAAGTTAATAGGAGATCATGGAACTTCCATGCCATAAACCTTTTGGTTAATGCCGCTTTGGATCTTCCCACCTTTGAGTTCTGCCGGTGTTAGTGAGATGAGAAAACGAGATACTCCCGATTAGCGAAACTACGGGATGACAAGACAGAACAAATCATAAATCAGCGGGAGGTAGACTCATCAGCCTTTACTAATATCTTCGCCCGCTCCCAGACCAAATGAAGTATCGTTTATCAGGAACGGGTGTGTAAGGGATGGCCTGCGGATCCGGTCTGTTTTGCAACCGTTGATGAGGATACAGCACAATTCAGAACCACGTACAGGGGCAGCGTGTATTTCCGTGCGCAACCTTCTGCGCGATCCGGTACCGTCCCTGAACGTCACCGACATTGCCTAAAAAATGCATACCGGTGCCCATGTCACTTTTTAAAATTTTTTTTCCTTGATTCCCGAATTCACTTCCTGATCTTCGCCCGGGTGGGGGCAATCTCATTTTCCACGAGCAGGTTGATCACGGTCTCGGAGATATCCCCGGCATATTCCCCCGCCCGCCGGATGCTTTCGGAGATGTACGCAATATTGAGGGCAACCAGGGCGTCCTGCTTCAGCACCATGTTGTTGATCTCGCCGCAGATATTCTCAAGAGCAGCGATCGATTCGATATTCCGGTGCGCCTCCTTCATGTCGGCATTGAAAAATGAGACAATACTCCGGTCAAAGATCTCGAGCGAGAGGGCACCTGCCTTCTTGATCGCATTCATGAATTTCTTGTCAAAATCCACGTCGAGAATTGGGAGGCTGTGCTCGGCGATCCGCACCGCATGATCCCCGATCCGCTCGATGATGCGGCTGATCATGTAATAGTTCATAGCCATGCCGGGGGAGACCCCCATCTTCCGGGAGAGCGAAGCATTCTGCAGGATCATGTTGGTCTGCCGGGCAATCAGCCAGTTGAGCCGGTCCGCGTCCGTATCCCGGTTGATCACATCCATGGCGAGGGTCCGGTTGTGGGTCTCAAGCGAGGTTATGGCGTCCTCGTGCATGTTCTTGATGATGACAAACATCCGCTTGAGGGTATTGTCAAAGGGCATCTCCGAGGGATTGAGGAGGTCCTTGATCGTGATGGCAGTCTCGGTCTCCTCCACCACTTCCTGGCCGATCGTCATCTGGGTGAAGTCCCGGACCACCGTGCGGACGAACGAGGGGAACCGCTGTTTTGTGGTGATGCGGATCACGGTAAAGCCGGTAATGTAGGCGCCGATCAGCATGCGGAAGAGGAATGCCGGATCGGCAATGGTGCTGCTGTCGATCTCCTTGAGCCGCTGCACCGGGTCTTCGGTAATTTTTTTTGTTATGAGAAGCGTCCCGTCCGGCTGGACGATCAATCCGATCGGATCGTTCTTGGCGATCTTCTGGCTTTCCGCCCAGTCCTTGGGAAGGGTCACGACAAAGGATGCCCCCCCGGTTATCTGTACCCTGCGTATCTCCATATCCCTCACCACACTTCCTCCGTAATCAGAATAATCAATGTTGCTCTATTAGACCCTATAGAGTATATAGAGACATATAGTTTATGGCGAAAAACAGTATATACGCTCCCCGTGGTATGGATGATAGAACATCATGAGCGGAAAGCACAGCAGATTCCAGATCATTGCCGTAAGCCTTGCCGCGGCCTTCATGCTCGCACTAGCCGCCGGCTGTACGACAAATGAGACAAAAGCCCCGGTTGCCACTCAGGTCCCGGCCGCTTTCCCGGCGATCGCAGGACCTGCCGGAACGCAGGCCGTACCAACAGCCCCGGCCACGGCCACAACGATTGCACCGGTCTCATCCGGCCAGAAGCAGACCATCAGGATCAGTGGATCGACCACGGTCATGCCCATTATCCAGAAAGCTGCCGACCAGTACATGGCCATTCACCCCAATGCAAATATTCAGATAGCCGGCGGCGGGTCCGGTGTCGGTATCCAGGCAATCGGCACAAAAACCGTTGATATCGGGATGTCATCCCGTGAAGTGACGGCAGATGAGCACGCAAAATATCCGGCATTTGTTATCACTCCTGTTGCTCTGGATGGCATCGCGGTCGTTGTTAATCCCGCAAACGAGATCCCGTACATCACCCTTGACCAGATACGGGACATCTACCTTGGCAGGATCACCAGGTGGTCCGATGTCACCGGTAAAGAAGCTGCGGGTACCAACAACCAGATCGTTGTCATCGGCCGGGACAGTGCTTCCGGCACCCGAACGTATTTCGACGAGTCTCTCCTTGCAAAAGAGACCCCGACCCGGCAGATGCTCGAGAAGAACTCGAACGGGGCTGTCCTCCAGACCGTAGCCCAGACCCCCGGCGCGATCGGGTATGTCTCCGTCGGCTTTGTGAGCAGGGACGTCAAGGCACTCCCCATCTGGTATAATGCAGACAAGATTGTTGCCCCGAACCTCGCCACGATCAAGGACAAGACCTATCCGGTCTCCCGTAACCTCTACGTGATCACGAACGGCCAGCCCTCGGGACTCGCGGGCGACTTCATCAAATACATCCTCGGCCCTGAAGGCCAGAAGATCGTTACCAACGAAGGATACGTGACCATCTGATTTATGAATAAAGAGAGCAGCACCAAAAATTTCCGGAGGGAACGATCGTGGAACCGGTGAACGACCATCCGAGTGTCCTGGCATTGTCCGCCGGGCACGCACGATATTCCCTGCTCAAGGAAAAATCGATCAAGACCGTCTTCTTCTTCACAGCCTTCTTTGCCGTTATCGTGGTCACCTTCATCCTCCTCTTTTTGTTGCGGGACGGTATTGCCATCTTCACGCAGGTCGGACTCCTCGACTTTCTCCTTGGCCCTGAGTGGGCACCGACCGCGGTTGAACCGCTGTACGGGATCTTACCGCTCATCGTGGGGACCCTGCTCGTCACCACAGGGGCCATGGTCTTTGCTGTCCCGTTGTCCATCGGCTGTGCTATCTATATCGCGGAACTCGCGTCACCCCGGATGAAAAACATCCTCAAGCCGGCTATCGAGCTGCTGGCCGGGATTCCTTCAGTGGTGTACGGGTTCTTCGGTCTTATCATTCTTACCAACTTCATCCGGGTCGCGTTCGACATCCCGAGCGGTGAGACCTGGCTTGCAGCCTCGGTCCTGCTCGGCATCATGATGCTCCCCACGGTTGTCAGCGTGTCGGAGGATGCCCTCAGCTCGGTGCCGCATGAGTACAAGGAGGGGTCGCTTGCCATCGGTGCAACCCGCTGGCAGACCATCAGCCGGGTGCTCGTTCCTGCAGCCCTCTCCGGGATCGCTGCTGCAATTATTCTCGGCGTCGGCAGGGCAGTCGGTGAAACCATGGCGGTCATGATGGTGGCCGGGAATGCCGCCATCATCCCGGACCCGATCTGGAACGTCCTCTCACCCCTGCGGACCCTGACCGGGACGCTCGGCATCGAGATGGGCGAGGTTGCGGTCGGGAGCGACCACTACCATGCCCTGTTCGGCATTGCGGTCGTGCTGCTGGTCATCACGCTCGTCATCAATCTCTCCGCTGCTGCGATCCTCCGGTATCTCCGGGGAGACCGGACAAGGGGTCATGCCCGGAAACCGTTCATCTCCTCCCGGACCCGGGAAACGCTCGTCCGCGTGGCCGGGATGCTCGGTTTCGCCCTGCTGCTCATAATCCTCTTCACTGCCGCACCCTGGTGGCTTATTCCGCTCCTCCTGCTGGCGGGAGGTTTATGGTATGCCGGCAGGCCGTTCATGCCGGAGAATAAGATCCAGCTGATCGCGTTCGGGTTTATTATTGCTGCGACGTTCATTGTCCTTGCCATCCTCGTCATCATCCTGCTGAATATTATCGTCAACGGCCTTCCTGCCCTTTCATGGGAGTTCCTGACAAAACCCCCGCTGGACTCCGGGAGGGCCGGCGGGATTTACCCGGCCATCATCGGTACCCTGTACCTTGTTGTGGGCGCGATTGCCATCGCCCTCCCGCTGGGTGTCGGCGCTGCGATCTATCTGGCTGAATACACCCGGGAAGGCCGCATCACGCAGCTGATCCGGACCGGGGTCGACCTCCTGAACGGGACGCCGTCCATTATCTTTGGCCTGTTCGGGTATGCATTCATAGTCCTGTACCTCAACGCGGGCGTCTCGATGCTCGCGGGACAGGTCACGCTCGCCCTGATGGTGCTGCCAACCATGATCCGGACAACCGAGGAAGCATTAAAAAGTATTTCAATGGCGCTCCGCGAGGGAAGCCTTGCGCTCGGGGCAACCAAGTGGCAGACCATCAGCCGGGTCATCCTCCCGCCGGCCATGCCGGGGATCGTGACCGGGGCAATCCTGTCCATCGGGCGGGCCGCGGGAGAGACCGCAGCGATCATGTTCACGGCTGTGATCTTCTCGTCCCGCTTCCTGCCGGAATCTGTCTTCGATCCGGTGATGGCCCTGCCGTACCACCTGTTCATCCTGGCAACGAACGTGCCGGATGCGTCCGGGAATATGTACGGCACCGCACTTGTGCTGCTCCTGCTCGTGGTCGGGTTCTACGCGGTCGCGATTGCGGTGAGGACCCATTTCCATAAGATGATGAGGGTATAACATGTCCGAAACCTGTATCATTTCCACCACCGATCTCAATCTCTGGTACCGTGATAAGCATGCGCTTGAGTCGGTGTCGATACGGATCCCGCGGAACAAGGTGACTGCCCTGATCGGTCCCTCGGGCTGCGGGAAGTCGACCCTGCTGCGGTGCTTCAACCGGCTGAACGACCTGATCGACCACGTAAAGATCACCGGCCTGATAACCCTTGACAACCAGGACATCCATGCACCGGGGACCGATGTCGTCACCCTCCGGAAAAAGATCGGGATGGTCTTCCAGAAACCCAACCCGTTCCCGAAGTCCATCCGGGAGAACGTTGCCTATGGCCCGAAGGTGCACGGGCTCAACGACAAGGCCGGGCTGGACCGGATCGTAGAGGAGAGCCTGCGGCGTGCGGCCCTCTGGGACGAGGTGAAGGACCGGCTCAATGATTCTGCGCTCGGGCTCTCCGGCGGCCAGCAGCAGCGGCTCTGCATTGCCCGGACGCTCGCGGTCGAGCCGGAAGTGATCCTGATGGACGAGCCCTGCTCTGCGCTCGATCCGATTGCAACGGCAAAGATTGAGAACCTGATCGAGATGCTCAAGAAAGAGTACACAGTCATCATCGTCACCCACAACATGCAGCAGGCCGCACGGGTGAGCGACTACACGGGGTTCATGTATCTCGGGAAGCTTGTCGAGTGTGGGAGAACGGTGCAGATCTTCGAGCACCCGGCAGAGGAACTGACCGAGAACTATATCACCGGCCGGTTCGGGTAGGAGCAGGATATGGCAGAAAAATTTCATACGGAACTCAGCGCGGTAAAGGCGGATACGGTGGCAATGGCGATCCTCGGGCGGTCCATGCTCAGCGACGCGGTCGATGCCCTGATCCGGCAGGACCGGGACCTGGCGGCAACGGTTGTTGCACGCAAGGGGGAGATCCATACCATGGAAGTGGAGCTCGAGGAGCGGTGCTACCGGCTGATTGCCCTCAACCAGCCGATGGCAAAGGACATGCGGGTCATTGCGTGCACGCTCAAAGTGATTACGGCGTCGGTGCGCATCGGGCGGTACGGGAAGGTGATCGCAAACATCGTCAAAGAGGTGGCCGACAAGCCGCATATCTCCCATATGATGAGCATCCCGCATATGGCGGAGCTGGTCCTCGATATGATCGACGACGCTATCAAGGCCTATGACACCGAGTCCATCACCCTCATCGCAGACTTCTCAGAACGGGACAACACCATCGATGCCCTCCGCCACTCGATCTTCCGCGAAGGGATCTCCCACATGATGGAAGACCCCCGGAACATCACCCACTGCACCCACTACATCATGGTAGCCCGGTACCTCGAACGCTGCGGGGACCATGCCTGCAAGATCGCGGAGAATGTGAATTACATGGAGACGGGGGAGCGGATCGAGATACACTGATATTTTTTATGGCTGAAGGTACCGGTTTTTCTTTATCGGACGGTCCGGTGGAAAAGTACCAATGCAGCCGGGGAATTTTGCTGCGCAGCCGGCGTAGGTGAGGGTGAAGGAGGGGAGGGAGCAGGAGTGGGGGGATGATTACTATACCCCATGCTACCTTGTAGAGCGGTTTTTTCCATTCCAGAAAACTGAGACAACGTATGAGCAATTTTTTGAGATTTGGATTCCCCGGATTATTTTTTTAAAAAAATCTGGAAAATCCCCGTCATACGTTATAATTTTTCGCAGATAACGCCAGAACGATGATCTTTTTTACTGCAGGGGAATCATTTTGATCCATCGAGTATGAGAAACGCATGGCGGGATCTGCCGTCAATGCGGGATGGGGCCAAGTCGAAAAGGGAGCCCGCCCCCCAGACCACCGTGATTAGCGGGTAGGCCTGTCAATAGAAATGTTATGCTGAGAATATTACAAAAAAGGTTTTTATTATAGCGGACAGGGAACCGTGAATAGAAGGTCGGGTCCCATTCCACCATTTGTTACCATATCACAACAGACCTGTCCGGTACTAATCGTATAAGCACCGCTTGTGGCACTGGGATCTGCAGTATGGATTGCTGCACAGCTTTCGAGGTATGTGCAAGCACCCTCCTGGCATTGTTCTCCTGCCAGACATAGTGTTCCTTCATCGATTGTCCCATCACAGTCGTTGTCCCGACCGTCACAGATCTCGAGATTCGCATCGCCCGAATCGTTGCAGACTACGCTTAACTTGTCAGGGGAACAGACCAACAATCCATCTTTACAGACATCGGTGTCAGTCCCGTCACAGGCATTGCCCAGTTCCGGGAAGCCTTCATCGATCGATCCGTCGCAGTTGTTGTCAATGGCGTCACAGCTTTCCACTGCTCCGGGATTTATGAGCCTGTCGTTATCATTACAATCACGATCGCAGGTTGAGTACCCGTCCTGATCTGAGTCAAAGCACCCTGAACAATCTGCCGGGCAGGTTTCCCCGTCAGTACAGATACCATCACCACAAACAGCTGCAGGACAATCCGCCGGGCAAGTCTGGGAATTTTCTGCACCGCTGCAGGTACCGTCCCCACACCCCGCGGAGTGAGATGCTTCCAATGCTGCTACTCTTGCTTCGAGTGCATTATACTGTTCCACCGAGATAGCACAGGTGCAGGTCCCGGTTGGTCCCTGGGGTCCCATTGGTCCAGGCGTCAATTCAATAGTATTTACGACAGTCGTTAGCGCGGTAATCTGACCTTGTAGATCATTAAAAAGACCCCATATTGTGTTAAATTGATTTCCCGGGGGAAGGGGGTTCTTTGAGGGGAGTACTGCAGATGACGGTACAACTATTATCGCCATAATTAAAGCGATAATGAAAAATGCCAGATAACTTTTTTTCATTCTTTTCACCATCTCTTTCTATCTTGTAATGACACTTTATCAGACAGAAAATCGATTGCCCGATCCTGCTCTGGGTATTGGAAGGATAGTAATAAATGGACACTTATAGACAAATGCAGGGTACTATCTAAATGCATGAAGACTATATAAGGGGTTGCCGGCCGTTATGGGGATCCCCGATAAACCGGCAGAACCGGAGCACGAGAACTTTCCTTCCTGTCGATGGGGATACAACAGCTTCTCCCCCTTGCAGAAACGCCAGCAGGACAACGGTATACCCGGAGATTAAGCCCCTTATCTCAGGTAATTTCCCGGATTTTCCGATCTCTCCTCAAGGGAATTTTCTTAGGAACATAATTATCCTCCCGAAATCAAAGTATCAGAACAATGTGGAAACCCCAGACCATTTTCCTGATTCTGGTTGTGATTGCATGCCTATTCACGGCCGGATGCACGCAGCTGTCCGGTAGCGGCACAGTAACACCGGCTGTTCCGGCAACGAGCGTTCCTACGCCGGAACCTGCAACGCCCGTCCCCACGACAACAGCAACGAGTACTCCTCATGAAGTCGTAACGGTTGTCCGTTATGTTTCCCCGCTCAAGGATCTCAAGGACTCATACCTCCTGTTCTCGCTGCAGGCCCCCGTTGGATGGAATGTCGCAACCTATCGCTTGACGAAATCGGATACGCCTGACTACCGGACTGACCTTGGTGCAGGGAATGCGTTCACGGTCTCTACCTATTACTTCTCCCCGGACAAGGACCGGGCATACCGCGAAGAGTTCCGGCAATGGTCTCCTGCGCC
>JBAVWM010000388.1:0-9052 GCA_049697815.1 Methanoregula sp.
GTACCAGCGGGTAGTTATGCTCTGATTGCGGATTGTTGTGTTCTGCAGAATACCCACCGTTTCAATGGAAAATATATACCGGCGGGAGGGATAGTGCATGTCCCCTTGGTCACACCTACGCCCTGCGATACTGTTGTATTACCTTCTTGGGAAACTATCATAGCTGCGCCCGTCCCATTGCGGTGGAAGGTGCTCGTCAGAAAGAGCAGTCTTGAGAAGATCTCCAAGAATCTTCGATTCTTGCGGCGCAAGGGGAGTGCTGCTTTAAAGAGTTAAAGGTTTTTGTCTAATCTGAATTCTTCTATCAACCGGCTCATAATTTTCATTTTTTGCTCTGGTGAGGTATCGGTATCAACAGTCCTGATCGCAGAAAAGAAAATGACAGTTCCATCTCCAGGAAATGATTCCTACGGAGTATATCGTTCAGAAAAACAGTTTAAGCCAATGAAATATATGCGGGTATTTGAGAACCGCCTGGCGTGGGGGCAACCTTCAATCCTGGCCATAGGGTATCAGCAGGTAATCAGCATTGCCACACACCGGATTTAATCCACCTTTCCATAATCGTCACCTTTTTCGCCGTCTAAAATTTTACTTTGAACCGGCTTTCGGATTTCTTCGTTTTTGCTTCTCACCGATACTTCCCGGTGAACAATGAGCAGTCCGGCAAGCGATCCAAGGATGATATTCAGATAAAAGGTTACAAAACGCCAGAGCAGCACAAAAATTCCAAGCATCCCAGTCGGAACAATCAAGGAATACAAAGATGATGTCGATATCTCGGTAATACCGGAAGATCCCGGAGTAAGTGGGATCATCATGATGATTGCGATGATTATCTGAAAGAAAAATGAAAGGAGAATATAGGGATCGAGCCCGAGCCCCATCAGGATTACCGATGCAACCATAAATTCGGTTATCCAGAAGAGCACGGTAACAACTCCCCCGGCGAAAAGCCCCCACCATGCCCGTCCGCCAAATTTTGAGAAACTTAAAAAAAAGTTATCTATTTCTTCATCTGCACGTCCACAGATACGTGATGAGGAAAATCGTGTCTTGAATAATTTTCCGGCTAACCAGGTGATAAGGCGCATGATGAGGCTTTTCATTCCCCGGGGATACCTGATAGCAAGGAACGGGATGAAGAGAACGCTGATGAGAAATGTCCATGCAACGACAATCAGAATTATCATCGAAAGACTGAAGGTACTCCAGACGGATCTGGTCATCGTCATGATAACAATCCCAAAAATGGTCAGAATAATACCGTCAAGGATCCGCTCCGTGATGACAACTGCGGTTGCATCTCCTACCTTCACCCCGACACGATAGAGTTCATGTACTCTGACTGGTTCACCACCTACCTGACCCGGGGTTATTGTCCCGGCGAGCAGACCTGCCAGGACCATATTCACTGCATGGGGGAGATGAACCCGGTAGCCAAGTGCCCGTGAGAGGACCTGAATTCTTACACCCCAGAGCACGAGTGCGAGGAACCTGAATCCGATAGCAAGAGCGAGAAAGTAGAGGTTGAATGCGAGGATATATGCAACCGTCTCTTCGGTAAAGGTCATAGCAAATACAATTGCGATAACGGAAAGGCTGAACAGAAGAGAGAGCGCAAAAAGCGTACGTGATGAAAGTTTCATGGATAATTTCTCTTGGCAGGTATCCTGTTCATGATCTTGATGGTGATGCAGTACGAAAAAACCTTGTTTTTTTATGGTGAGACAGTTAAATTATAGTATTTGAGTTCTCTAAATACAATAAATGTCTTGAACTGGTATCATGATTTCTGTTGTAATTCCTGCATATAACGAAGAAAAACGAATCGGAAGAAGTCTTTCTGCACTCATCTGCCAGACTGTGCCTCGCGAGATGTACGAGATAATTGTCGTAGACGGAGGTTCCCATGACAAGACCCGTGATATTGCAGCTGAATATGCCGATAAGGTTTTTATTCAGGAATCTCATCGCGTAGCGGGAGCAAGAAATGACGGGTTTAATCGTTCCCGGTATAATCTGGTTGCCACCACAGATGCGGACTGTGTGGTTGGCCCTAACTGGGTGGAGAGTATCATCAAATCATTTTCTGATCCCGATGTAGTCCTCTCATTCGGCCCGGTTACATCTATCGATAAAACTCCAGAAAACCGCCGGTATTCCCTCCTCTTTAATGGACTTATACGATTTGGGGCAATGACAAGACTTTACTATTATACCCTTGGGTGTAATACCGCTTTTCGGAAACAAGCGCTCATGCAGGCCGGATTGTACCGGATTCTTGATGCCGGAGACGACCTTGAAATTGCCGTGAGGATGCGAAAGATAGGAAAAGTCAAATTCGCACCGGATATGACCGTGGGGTTTGATTTCCGCCGGTATGAGATGTTCGGATTCTGGAAGACGATTTATGAGTGGTATTACATCGTCCTTCAGGGAGGGATATCTGACAAGTACTCATACACGCATCGGGAGTATGAGAATTCAGATGAAGAAGGGTAATGTGCCATTTCACTACCTGACTCTTCCATGGAATATACGTGGAACCTTTTCCTCCAGACATTCCCGGGAGTTTCGGCAATGCCTTCCCGCCCACACCATAGTAGAGCCCCCTCGCAATGCAATAGACGTTCGGCCTCTATACCATAGTGTTCGAGGACAGCGCAGCCTCTTTCGGCCTCGTCTTCGCGTTCCCCGGGATCTTCTTCGACTGCATCTTTCACAATATGTATCTTGACGGTACAGCATCAATCGCGATCGGCCCGCTGCTGATGAGGGTAGCCCGGATCCTCGCGTCGCGGACCAGGGTTTGCTGCTGGGAAGAGGCATAAACCCCGACGGGCTCGTGGATACACGGTAGTGCATGGAGTCGGATCCTGCAGTCAGGCGCGCCGGAGACATCCTTACAATGTACATGAGTCTACACGATCTGCTCGTGAACATGGGGGTGTGCTTCGGTGCGGGTGTTACGGCCGAGCGATGCATGAAGCGATCCGCCGCATTGAAGCCGATCTGCGCACGTATACCCGGAGAACCCCACCGCGTCTCCATCGAAGCGGAGTCGCTGCCCCACAATCATGGGGGATAAGGCTCAGGCCCGGATTATGTAAAAGTCGAAGCATGATATTGATGTTTTCCGAGAAGACAGAAGGTGACCGTCTTCATCCATGACCTCGGTAAACGGTTCAGGGTCAATATTCCCACTCCCGGCATCCGGTCCCGCTTCAACATCACCTTTTTTTTGGTAAATCGGGTTCTTTTCGGTTCAATAAACCCGGATTACCTTGATTTTTGCCATAAAATTAAATAGTATGGTTTCAGAGCATTACTCTGGTAATTTATATGGCTGTATATGATGCAGATGTTGGTCAGGTCACTGACCTAAGGTGGGGGTCATTCGTTCTCCTCGGCTTACTTGCTATCGTCTTCGGGATCGTTATTGCATTATTTCCACAAGTAACAACAGCGGTGATGGTCGAACTTATCGGTATCTTCATTTTGATCGTCTCGTTCGGCGTAATCCTGATGTCAGCGGTTGCTCCGGGAGGCCTGAAGGGATCGATACTTCTTGCAATCCTTGGGATCATCGGGTTCTTCTTCGGGATTGCAACAATTCTTTCCCCGTATGTGATGGGCAAGGTCATCTTCATCCTTGCCGGTATCGGCCTTTTCATTGGGGGTTTGCTCGGTCTGGTTCTCGCAGTATCAGAAAAAGAGATGGCGCACCGAGGTCTGTTCGCCCTCCAGGGTCTCCTGTCGTTGATAGTGGGTATCCTTATTATGGCAAGCCCTGTCCTCGGTGCAGCCCTTCTCGTCATTATAATTGGAGCGTATTTTGTATTCTGGGGGATTCTGAGCGTTATTATGGGTGCCCAAATCCGGATGGCAAAAAAGGCTTAACTCCGTGATTATTAAAAAGAAAATCCTTTTTTTCTTCTGATCTCTGATTGGTTGATTGACCAAAGTCGGGTTTAACGATCATGATTGTATAATCATCAGGGTTGAGCGGGTCTGGCTGATAATCTCTTGATCACGCATTTGGTGCCTTTTACGTTTTTCTGTTGCTTATGATATCGTGAAATCTGAACGGGTTAAGGGAATAACTCGGGATACATATTCTCTGTTAATTTTTCTCCATATCTGAAAAAGGATCATCACAGGCTTATGTCAGGGTTATGGAACTTGTCGTAGATGAGATACTGATATCAGGATATTCATGGACTTTCTGGAGGATCATTTCTGAGATACGGGTACGGAATGTTCGCCGTTCTTTCCCCCGGGTCACGTACCTGACATGAAACGAGATCCAGGTATCGGCCGGGGTGAGATAGACAGCTGGTTCAACCATCCTTTTCGGGAGATAATACGTCTCTCCGATCTTTTCAATCTCCTCCTCAGCCTCTTTTACTATCTCCGCGGTCTCGCGGGTAACAATCTCCAGCATGACCTCCTTTGCCTTTTTCCAGTTACTGGAATACGTTATTGGGATCATAATTTCATCCCAGAGGAATGAGTGATCTTTGGTATAGTTATGGACCGGAGTCGTGATGACTTTCCCGTTCGGAATACTGGTTATGCGACCCGTAGCCTGGTCAGAATCTATCCCTCCCCTGAGTTCCATCATCGTGGTGTTCATAACTCCGATGTCCATGATATCCCCGGTTTCACCTCCAATCTCAATCCGGTCTCCAACCTGGTACAAATTGCCGGTCATGATGAGAATGCCACCGACAAAGTTCCTGAATACGTCCTGCAGAGCTATGACGACACCTGCACTGATAACACCGATTGCAACGATGAACGACTGGGTGTCAGGAAACCAGATATCGATGATGATCACGATTGCGGCGGCTGCAGAGAGTATTGTGATGGCTTTATTCAGCGAATACCTGACCTTTTTATCTTTTATCTTCCGGAGGAGAATTTCATCCAACAGGATCTTGACAAACAGGTATGCACCTGCAATCGTCCAAAGGGTCAGTGAGATCTGGTACAGATATTCCATGGGAAAAAAATCGTTAGCAATCCATACCAGTATTCCCACCATTACAATTCCTGCAAAGATAGGGATTTTTTTCAGCATTCAGAGACCTTCCTTAAGTTATTTCACGGGAAATCATCCATCGTGTCGGAAATTATCTGCGGAATTATACCAATAATGAATTTTTACCTTCGAACACGTTTAGGATCGTTCAGACTAAAAAAGAACTTGCATTCTTCATTAATAATTGCTTCTCTTTTAAAATGCCGTTCACCCTGCAGTACAGGGCATTCCTTTCAGGTTGATTGAACATACGGGAACAATATTTATTGCAATGGGCTCTCCCTGGGAGTGAAATATACCCTGAAAAAGTGACAGGAGATTATCGGTATTACCCACATCGGAACGATTGATTATTTGCGACATCTATGGAATAACTGGCAATGAAAATACGGTAAAAGGTCGTAGATATTTATCCGGTCAGAATAAGACACGTATCAGGAGACGAGAGAGACCGTTACTATTCTTCAGATGCTCTATCCCATATCATGAAAACTCCACTCTATCTTATATACAATCGAACCGGTAAGTTTATTGCGATAACTATTCATGGCAGGAGCATTATGAGTCCGATAAAAGAAAATCCCCCTTCTGGAGACAATGAAGCAGAAAGCACTGGTAAAAAGAGACAGGGCATCCATTCGTTTGTCGAGACAATGGCAATATCCAGTACATGGCTCTTCAGTCTTGCCGTCATCGGTACCGGAATTATTGCGGCCGTCCTTTTTGTTTACGGTTTTCTATTGAGTCTTTCCGGGATATATTATTTGATTACCGAATTCAGTCTGGATTTTCATACAGTAAAGGATTTCCTGGGTATCTCCATCCAGATTATTGATATGTTCCTTGTGGCAACCGTTTTTTACCTGATTTCACTCGGACTGTATGAGCTGTTTATTGCGAAAGCACCTCTTCCCGGGTGGGTGGAAATACGCAATCTTGAGGATCTCAAAAACAAACTGCTTGGTCTCGTTGTGATTGCTCTGGCGGTGATATTCCTTGGTTATGCTCTCACCCTGAGTACAGAAACCAGTATCCTGGAACTTGGTGCTGCAGTTGGTATAATGATTGGGGCAATTTCAGTCTACCTGTGGACAAAACATTAGAAGAGAGAATCCGGCTCATGGGTCAATTTTTCGTTAACTTCCCAACCAACCATGAAATCAGGATTGCTATGTAAAGGGTCCCGGTTATCATCTCAAACATCATTATCATCCTTGCGAAAGGAGTGGCAGCAGCGACATCATAATTACCTGTAGTAGTCAAAAACGAGAAACTATAACTGATAAAATCGGATAGGAATCTGAGCTGGTTTGCTTTAATTCCTGGTAATGTGAACGACAGCGGGACTAAAAGCTCAATAACCATAATAGCGAATGCCCAGACAATGCCTATGAGAAAATATACCGATATTGCACCGGCAACGATATCGAAGTTAATCTTATGTTTACGGATTATGCTTGAAAAAATGATGACAGTTACGAATCCGAAAAAGAAGAACGGCAGGATAATTGATGTTTGATAAAACGGGGGTTCCCCCGTAAGGAAAAACAGTACATTAAAGATTATACTCAGTGCGGCAAGAAAACTCCCGACAATCAGGTACAACCGGTTCCCGCTGATGGTAAAGATGGCACTCATCAAGATAAAGATGATGAGAAAATAAACAATGTACTGACTGGCTGGATGATTGGAAAAAAAGGGTAAAAGGATGAGAAATACTATGATCGCGATAAGATTAAAGGTATACTTCTTGTGGTCTCTCCATACCAGAAATTTTGAAAACCTCGTTTTTTGGGAGTTTTCAGGATTTATCTGTTCTGGGAGTCCTGTCATAAAAAATCACCGGGCCGTATGGGATGAACTTATATTCTCATCTTGATACTGATAATAATTTTCATGAGAATTTTTCCCTGACGATAACGTTATCCCCGATACATCAGATTCGTTCTGAATCATTTTGGAACAATCCGGTAAGTATCCACTCCATGACAATAAATTCCAGTCTACTCTGTACAATAACAGTTTTTTTCTTCCCTCCAGTACATACTTAATCAACTCCATTGTGACCGGTATGATCAGCTCTCACCATCATAGAATACACAATAATGCCCCGCTTTTCCATAAAATCAGGGAAAAAGGCTATACCCCGGTGGATATGCATATTCATACCCATCACTCGGATGCTGCAATCAGCATTCCCTTGCTCCTCAGTCGGGCAAAACATTTTGGGATTGGGATTGCAGTTACCGATCATAACGAGATCCAAGGTGTGGTCGAAGCCCATGATCAAGCCCATGATGTCCTTGTCATCCCGGGTATTGAACTCAGTTCACAGGAAGGCCCTCATGTTCTCCTGTATTTTTATTCTGTAAGGGATCTTGTTGACTTTTTTACCATCCATATCAAAGCAAACCTGAGAAAATGCCAGTATATGGCCATTCAGATGTCAGTTGAGAAGATCCTTGCAGCAGCAGAGATGTACTCCTGCCTGAAGGTCGCTGCCCACCCGTACGGGTATTTTGGTATCAACCGGGGCATCCTGAAATGCATAGACAATAAGACACTTCCACCAGAGATTATCGCGCGGATTGATGCCATTGAGGTGATTTGCGGGGGAATGGGTCGCGAGCTCAATGATAAGGCGACCGCGTATGCAGTTGACCACGATTTCCCTATCACCGGAGGTTCCGATGCCCATGTACTCCCCTCCGTTGGATGCGTTGTCACCGGCGTAAAGGCAGATACAGTCGAGGCATTTCTCAAAGGGGTCCTCGCAAAGGAAAGTATTGTTATCGGATCAACGGCAAACCCCCTTCACAAAGGGATGACCGCAGGAGTAATTGCCTGGAACTATATCCCCTACACGGTCTCATCCCTGCAGGTCCATTATGAGCAGAATGTTCCCCGGATGAAACGCTATCTCGATGATTTTATGAAATGATCTGCTCCGTAGAAATGCTCATAAGACATGATAGAGCGCTCTTGGAGGCTTCGGCAATTATTGCTTCCGTCCCGGCAGCTGTGGCATCCCTGATATTGCGATAGTTTATAAAAAGGTAATATATCACAAAGCACAGGGGCGATCCGAAGTTGATGCACTATCCTCTCCGAAAGCTAATAAAAAGTTGGGTAAAAACAAGGCTTTTCTATAGGGCCATTATATTAAAATCAAAACATAACCCCATGTCAAAATGCTGTTATGGGGCACACAAAATACCAACCTCAGTCAGAGCGGCCTGTGGCAGGAAACAATTCCAGTTCTGCCAGGCACTCCTGGGTGGTATCGGGGTCCAGGGAGACGAAAAACCATTCTCCAGCCTCGTCGATAAGAAGGGCAACCGGAGTACAGAGACCAAATCCGCCCCCTTCCCGGGAAACGGAAAGGATGCGTATGAGCGGGACAAAGAGCCGCCCTCCGCATGCGACCGGTGGTGCAAGACGGACGCTGGAACCGGTCGAAAGCGGCATCGCCGGATCAGCCCTCCCGGAGCCCCGAGAGCGCAGTTCTCACATCACGGTCCATGTAGAACCGGGCCATCGCGAGGATGAGGAGCAGTGGTCGGTCAATCCTGACTTTTGCCATGATCTTCCCCTCCAGAACCTGCCGGTCGAAGACAGGTGTGACGTCAAGGGAAACCCGTGACATCATGAGGATCGGAAGGAGGGCAGAATACCAGCCATAGAAGATCCCGGTCTCTGCCGGGTTCCGGAAACCGATCACCAGGTTGCCCCGGATTTCCTGGAGGGTCATGGAACGCAGGAAAATCCCTCCGAGATGCGAGAGGGGCCGGATCAGCTGCAGAAGGTGGGGTGCTCTGCGGATGGACGAGGAGATCTTTTGGGTTACTTCCCCCGCCTCCAGCACCGGGGTCTCCCTGCCTTTGACGGCTCTAGAATAAAGCGGAAGCTCACCGATGAGGAATTCCTGTCGGGACTCACCCCCCTCCATTCTCATCCTTGTACCAATCAATCCCCATGATGCCTGAAGGAGGAGATACCCGGATT
>JBAVWM010000389.1:0-3182 GCA_049697815.1 Methanoregula sp.
ATCGGACGGCATGCCCCGGAGGAAGCGGATGCCCAGCGCTTTTGCCCGCTCGTAATATTCCTCGTATCCCTTGCCATAGGACCGGATGTCCATGTAACAGATTGTCACGTCAGTAGCGGGTTTTTTCTCCTTGATCAGGATCGCGTTCTTGATTGCCTGCATGCAGCAGACACAGGAGCAGTAGGGCCGGCCGATGGTCTGGTCCCGGGACCCCACGCACTGGATGAAGACAACACTTTTGGGGACTTCGCCGGTACTCAGCCTCCGGATTTTGCCCCCTGTCGGGCCGCTTGCATTGATCATCCGCTCCAGTTCGAGACTCGTGATGACATCGGGAAGGAGCAGGTGGCCGAACTGCGGTTTGTTTCCGGCATCGAAGACCGTGTACCCGGTGGTGAGCACGATACTTGCCGCATCAAGGACAACCTCCTGTTCCTTGTCTTCCCGTTTTATCGATCCGGGACCGCAGATATCATAGCAGAGCCCGCACTCGATGCAGTGGTCCGGGTCTTTTATGACGATATCCGGCATGGCCTGCGAATGCGGTTTGTAGATCGCCTTGCGGACACCGATCCCTGCATCGAAGCGGTTGTAGACTTCCACCGGGCAGACAAGGATGCAGTCCCCGCAACCGGTACAGGTCGATTCATCAATGTACCGGGGGTGTTTTTTTATCGTGACACGGAAATGGCCGACATCCCCCTCGATCTTCTCGACCGTAGAGCAGGTATGTATAGTGATGCCGGGGTGACGTGCTACGTCCACCATCTTTGGCGAGAGGATGCACATGGAACAGTCGTTTGTGGGAAAGGTCTTGTCCAGCTGCGCCATATGGCCGCCGATGGTCGGTTCGCGTTCTATGAGGTGGACATGGATCCCGTGCGCTGCAATATCGAGAGCGGCCTGGATGCCTGCCACACCCGCCCCGACAACAACCACGTCACTCATGGTGTGCATACTCCCCTGCAAGCTCGATATAGGATAAGGCGTTCTGCAGGATATGCTGCTGCTGGGCTGTGTCAGCCTGCTTGATTACCTTTCCCGGGACGCCGACAACAACGGAACCTTCCGGTATGTCAGCACCTTCGCGGATCACGGCACCTGCCCCTATCACGGATCCTTTCCCGATCCGGGCACCGTTGAGCACGATCGCACCCATGCCAACAAGTACCTGATCGGCAATGGTGCAGCCATGCAGGATGGCACCATGGCCTACCGAGACGTCCCTTCCGAGGATGACCGGAAAACCTTTACTGGTATGCACAACGCAGTTGTCCTGGAGGTTGGACCGATCGCCGATGATGATCCGGTCCTTGTCGGCCCGTACAACAGCCCCGAACCAGATCCCAACCTGCTTTCCTATCGTGACATTGCCGGTAACGGTTGCGTTACCGGCCATGAAGAGCGCCTCACCGGTGACCTTTGCATCCATACGCATAATAACATAGGAAATTAAGAATCAAAGAGCATGAAGGTTATGGTAGGGGGTACGTTCGATCCCCTTCACGACGGTCACAAACGTCTTCTCGACCGCTCATTTGCTCTGGCCGGTCCCGGCGGACAGCTCGTGATTGGCCTTACTACGGACTCTTTTGCCAGCAAGAAGATCCACCCTATCCGCCCTTTTACGGTGAGAAAAGAGGAACTGGAACACTATATTGCTGACAGCTGCCTCAGGGTCTCCTGTCGTATCGAACCGCTGAACGACCGTTTCGGTTCTGCCCTTGACGAGGATTTCGATGCCATCGTTGTATCGGAAGAGACCCTTCCCGTTGCTGTCGAGATCAATACGCTCAGAAAAGAGAAAAAATTAAAAAAAGTGGACATCCACCAGATCAGCTGCGTTCTTGCCGAAGATGGCCGCTGGATCTCCAGTACCCGGATCTACAGCGGGGAAATCGATGTGCACGGACACATGATACAATAACCTGCCCTTTTTTCAGGGCCGGGTACACCGTTCCAGCGGCCCTGCCCTGTGATCTGATTATATGATGTGTCCCGTGACATCCCGCGGGATAACCCAGTCGCAATAATAGCAGTGCAGCCCTTCCGGCGATACCCTGAATCTGCTCCGGATAGGTTCATTGGTGTTGGAGATGCACCCCGGGTTCGGGCAGTGGACAAGGCCTTCGATCACGGTTGGTATCTCCACTCCTTTCTTCTCACAGACTTTGAAATTCCTGATGATATTGATAGTGGCACGGGGAGAGATGAGCGCAATGCGGTCGACCTCCTCCTTGGACAGTTCCCGGTTCGCGAGCTTGACGATATCCTTGCGTCCCATGTTCCTGCTCAGGACATTGGTCGCTATCGAGAGCGCTTCCCGGGTTGTTCCGGCAATCCCCAGGATCTTGACCACATTGAGGGCTTCGCCGGCATCAATGTGGTCGATCACCGTGCCGTTCCTGATCCGCCGGACCAGCAGCCCTTCGTTCTCTGAGGACTCCGTTGCCGTCATTGCAGCACCTGCATGAGCATCGCCATCCTTACCGGTACGCCGTTCTTCGACTGCTCGAAGTAACGGGCATGCGGGGACGCATCCACCCGGGGATCGATCTCGTCCACCCTCGGCAGGGGGTGGAGGACGATCAGGTGCTTTTTAGCGCCAGCCAGAAGTTCCGGGGTGATGCGATAGCTCGATGCCACATTGAAGTACGAAGCCGAGTCGGGGAACCGTTCCCGCTGGATCCGTGTGACGTACAGCACGTCCACGGTACCGATCACATCCTTTATGTCGTCATGCTCGATGATCTCCATCCCCTTCTTCGCAAGGCCGGCAGCCATCGGGGCAGGCAGTTCGAGACCTTTGGGGGAGATCGTATGGAGCCGTACGTTATACAGCGAGAGCGCGGAGGCAAGGGAATGGGCGGTGCGGCCATAGCGCAGGTCTCCGATCAGGGCGATATCGATTCCGTCTATGGGCATGGTCTGGCGTATCGTGTACAGGTCGAGCAGGGTCTGGGAGGGGTGCTGGCCGGCGCCGTCACCGGCATTGATAACCGGTACCGTGGCAAACTCGGCAGCGAGCCTGGCAGCGCCTTCCTTCGGGTGGCGGATGACGATAGCATCCGCATACCCGCTCACAACGCGGATGGTATCGGCAAGGGTCTCCCCTTTTGCCATAGAACAGGCCTCGACACTGCCCACCGCGAGCGATGTGCCCCCGAGGCGCGCCATGGCGG
>JBAVWM010000390.1:0-2459 GCA_049697815.1 Methanoregula sp.
CACGTGGTGCGATGGTCGTGTGATCGGCAGTGGGAAACCCGGGCCGGTAACCCGCCAGCTGATGGCCGCGTTCAGGACGGTTACAGAAAATGAAGGATACCCTATCCACAAAAAATAATATTTTTTCAGGCTTTGAAGAAAACCTTTTTTTTTAAAAAGCGTCCGGATAACGTTTGTTTTAAAACTACGTGTCCCTCATTTTCTCCATTATCACATAAACACATGTAGTATGGTAAAACTGTCAGGATAATTAACACGGCCGGCTTCCATAACTTATTTATGACGTAAGGTAAAATTAGTTAAAGCGCGTCGCTGCTATAGTGTAGTCCGGCCAATCATGCGGGCCTTTCACGCCCGCGACTGGGGTTCGAATCCCCATAGCAGCACTTTCACTTTGCCGCTGACGGTCTGAACCCTTTTAAAAGGCTGAGTTCAGAGTGAAACCCTTGCTGTTCTCCCTTGTTTATCGTAACGAGAGCATCAACCGGTAGATCCGTTCATGGCCGTGCCCATGAAAAAGGAATGGAGATCAGGGTGTAGTGGTTGTCGTTTGAATATCTGTATTCAGCGATGCCTGGAACTCGATACTCCCCTTTGGAGTGGTTGTTGCTGCATGTTTTATGAGGTTGCCGTCCTGGTAGACATCAACGGCAAGCTCGGCAGATGAACCGTCTGATTTCTGGATGGACACGACCACCGGGCCTTTGGATGTCGAGATCTGGTAGAATTGATCCCCGCTGTCTGCCACATCCCTTGAATATTCTGGCGTGCCAATGGTACCGGAAAATTTACTGGGATACATGACATTAACCCAGACACCGCTTGTCGGAATCAGGAGTGAAGGCGTTGTCCCCTGTTGAGGGGTAGGTGTCGGATTCATGGTTGTAGCTACTACCGCAACCGTTGCCTGCGGAACGGTCGTTGCAGGAACCGTTATCTCAGGTGTCGGGGTTATCTCAGGAGTTCCGGCCTGACCCTGCATGAAAACGTACGTCCCGGCAATCACCGCGAGAACTACAACTGCGAGAACCGCGATCAGTTTATATGAGGTCTTCCGTGGGGGTGTCGTAGGTAGCGATCCCGGTGCCGCAGGATTAACCGGAGCTACTGCTGGTGCCGAGGTATCCGATGTGCCTGCGTGCGACAGGACGGGCCACTTTACATCTCCCTTATGAATTACTCCATCTGGAGTTTCGACATTCGCTGCCGGTGGGACCTGGCTGGCAGATTCAGCTATGTCTGCTGGTGATGCATATTGGGGTTGTTTTGACGGGACAAGCGGTGCCGGGGCAGTCCGCGGGACGGAATCTTCGATCAGCGGCTCGATTGTGTGGATTACCTCCTCAATCCGGCTGTCAGTATTCTCCCCGACTGCGGAAATCACGGTGGATGGTGGAACCTGGACCTGCGGGACAACCGGTGAGGGTTGCTGCAATGGAACAGTACGCTCTTCCATCGGCAGGTTTACGGAATCCGTTTCATATACGACCGGTGTCCCGCAGCGGTTGCAGAACGCGGATTCCGGAGGAACGCGGTTGCCACAGCGGTTGCAGAATGATCCGGAAGGAAGCGAGGTCGTTTCAATGGGAACGGGCATTGCCGGGGCAGGTTCTACGATCTTCTTCATGGGGCGGGCAACCTCGATCCGCTTCTTCGGAGGCGGGGTGCTGGTTATCTCGATCTGGTGAGGGGGACGGGGAGGTGGTTGTGCTGCCAGTGCGGGTTCTGCATCGCCGGGAGGAGGTTCCTGTGTTACCGGGTGGTAGATAGTTGAGGTGATGTTCTGTCTGAGCTCCCTGACCCAGTCGTCGCATTCGCGTCTCCTCTCCCCACCGCTTGTTTTGGAGAAGGTGAGCACCATCTGGCGGGTATTGCCGCTGATGGTGATGATGGAGATGGTAATCGTCGGGTCACGGATGGCATTTTCACCGCTTTCAACATCCTTTAAGGTGGCGAGGTTGATCTCCTGCGGGGGGATGGAACTCTTTTTTGTGTCAATGAGAACGAGGCGGCGTGTTGTGAGGACGACCTCAAAAACCACGGACTTCACTTTTACATTCTGTGCCTGGAGGACAATGCGCTCGTCGCTGTACAATTCAGGATAACTCAAACAACCACCTTCTCACTATATATACGGGAGCATCAGCAGATAAGGATTTCCGGATTCTGTTTATTACTCATTCTGCAATTATAAAAAATTACGGTTGTTCATGGAGGGCCTGAGGACTTCGGGAATTTCGACAGATCCATCTCTCTGCTGGCAGTTTTCAAGGATTGCCCTGATCACCCGGGATGTCGCAACGGCCGTCGAGTTGAGGGTGTGGATGTGCTGCTTGGATTCAAAGTCCTTTCTGTCACGAACTCTGATATTCATCCGTACAGCCTGGTACGAAGTACAGTTTGAACAGGACACCACTTCTTTGTAGGCATTCTCCCGTGGCATCCATACCTCAATATCG
>JBAVWM010000391.1:0-14772 GCA_049697815.1 Methanoregula sp.
GTGTGAGGGTGATGGTTACTTCACCCCTCCCCCTTCAGCCGTCCACGCTCCCGGTCTCCGGCAGGGAAGTCATCCGGAACTGGTAGATGATCTGCCGCATGTCCTGCATGTTCATCTTCTCGATGAGGAGTTTCCTCTCTTTGAGTTTTCTCAGGGCGTACCGTACGGTTCGCGGGCTGCAGTGGGTTTTTTTCATGAGATCCTTGTGGGTCATCGCGCCTTCCTTACCAAGGATCCTGAGCACCATTTTGGATGACGGTGGTAGCGGGTTCATAATTCTCAAAGGTTTTTGCAGCAACGGTTCAGCCGCAGCTGGTCCCGCAACCTTCCTCCTTTCCTCCGTCCGCCGCACTCTTGTCTGCAAGGATCTGGGCGAGCGCTTTTTTCACAAAATCGTAAATAGTCTCCATCGGTCCCCAGGATTCCGCGCTGTAGGCATCGGAAACGAAGGGGTCCCGCAGAATGAGGACATTGCCATCCTCGTTTGGCCCGGACACGTATTTTCTCCCATGGTGCAGGTGGTGGATCTCCCCCTCCTCCCGGCTCCGGGTAACCCGGGCATAAACGACCCAGTAGGTCAGTGCTTCCGTTGCACTGACATAGATCTCGTTGTCCTGCTCGAACTTTTTTATAAGTTCCAACGTTTTCGCCTGCATGGTTTTACCTCTTTGTTCCCGCATACGCCTCCCGTCTCAGGTCAGGACGCAGATAGCCTCCGGCGCCCGGATCAGGAGTGCAAGGCTCTCGGAGATACTGAATTCAAGCGCATCCCCGGCCGGGCCGTTGAATCCGACGCTCATGTCCTGGCCGATCACGAGCGAGCAGTACTGGCGGCCGGATGCGAGCAGGACGCCGCCTTTTTTCAGGACCGGCGCCTTTATCACGTCCCCGCCAAGGATAGCCCGTATATGGTCGAGTTCGGTGCCATCTCCCTGCGGGTACCGGCGCAGGAGAAGGTTGTACCGGGCGGGTGCGAGCCCCATGCAGTACGGGCCGTGGAAGCCGGCATCGTCCAGCAGCGTCACGCCGTTGATGATCTGGTCTGCGGCCATGCCGACCTTTTCCCATTCTCCAAGGGCCAGCGAGCCCGAGCCTTCCGCAGCGAGGAGCCCGGGAGTCTCCGGGGTCCCGGAAAAGATCAGGCCGTCCTCTTTTGCTGCACACGCCATGGCGGCACAGGCAACCGGGTCCAAATCCAGGAGCAGGTGATCTCTCTCGCTTGCGGCAAGGTCTCGCTTGTTGAGGAAAAACGAGCTGGTGAGCAGGTTCACCGGAATCGCCGGGCTGCCCTTAATCCCCTCCGAGATCTCGCAGTCGCTGAGCGGGATAACCTTGAGTCCGAACCCGAACGGGCCTTCGATACCGATTAACCGCCGTCCCGAAAGCTGGCTCTTTGCCGATTCAATCATCGCGGTATCGAGCAGTTTCCAGGTTTCGGCGCTGATGGGGGCGTCAACACGTCCCAGGTAGTCTTTTTCCATGGTATTCATCTCCTACGATGGTTTTAAGGATCCGATGGTGGTTTCACCCGCTGCCTGCGGGGATTTCTGTTCCGGGGGTACGAGCGATGCCGCCATGGCGTCGACTTCCAGCGTGCCCTTTCTGAGGTGGTCGTCCTCGTCACCCGTCAGGATGGCAATGAGGCGGGCAAATTCACCGACATGCACACGCTCTTCATTCGCGATATCGATCAGCACTGCCTTTGCAAGGGGGTTGTCCGTTGCTTCGGCATGGGCCATGTAGGTATGCGTGGCCTCATGTTCGGCGGCAAGGTCGAGGCGCAGTGCCCGGACCAGTTCTCCCGTCGTCATTTTCCGTTCCGGGACCATCCCGCTGAACGGTTTGACAAATTCCGGCATTTTTCTTACACTCCTTTTTGTTCCTTCTTCCGGTCCGGCCAGGGATCATTTCCTGAAGCGGATCGAACCGTTGTGCAACAACATCCCGGTTGACGATGTTCCGGAATGCATCGATACATTTTGCCCGGTAATTCCTGCAGTCAAGGTAGTAGGCATGCTCCCTGCCTGCATGGGGATGCACCACGGGAAGGTATAGGCTCTTTGTCCAAAGACAGACTATGAAACAAAATTTGAAACATAAGGAGCCGGTAAAAATCAGAGGGCAAGGGTGATCTCGCCGTTCCCGAGGACCACCGCATAGGCAGGTTCCGGTGTTTTTGCAGGACCCTTTTCCACCTCACCCGTTTTTACATTGAATGCCGAGCCGTGGCACGGGCAGTGTACGATCTCGCCCTCAAGCGTACCATCGGAAAGCCTGCAGCCACGGTGGGTGCAGGTGTTATGTATGGCATAGATCCCGGTATCCAGGTTTACCAGCAGGATCTCCCGGTCACCGGCCTGTACTGCTTTCATAGATCCGAGCGCCAGATCTTTTGCATATCCAAGCTTCACGGTCTTTTTACAGGATTCCCCTTCACCGGTTTTCACGGATGACAAGGCGATCAAACGGACATATTCGTTGTCATCGCAGGAAGCAGCCCTGAGATACGCCAGGCTCTTTGCATCTCCTATCGCCGTAAGGGCGAGGGCTGCGCCCATCCTCACCCTCCAGTCGGGATCCTTCAGGGTATCCCCGAGACGATCGGCAGAGGCCGGATCCGCGATCTTTGCCAGCGCCGCGATCGCGTGCCGCCGCACATCTATATTCTTGTCCCAGAGCAGGAGCAGGAGGGCATCGGTTGCCTGGTGTGCCTTCAGCGTTCCCAGTGCCTCAGCCGCACGCATCCGAACCGACCAGTCGCCGTCCCGGAGCGTGAGGATCAGTTTTCTGACCGCACGTTCGTCGCCGATCCGGCCAAGTGCCCATGCGGCCCTCAGGCGCACGACACTGTCCTTTTCATCCAGTGCGATAATAAGGGGTTCTACTGCCGGCGTCCCGATCTGTGCCAGCGCACTGGCAGCAGCCCAGCGGATATCCTCATTCCGGTGAGATAAGTCCTTGATCAATTTGGGGATGTTGTCTGGTGAAGTGTCCATTGTCAAACCTCGGAACTTTTTTTATGGTGATAAAAATTTTCTGGCCCGGTTACTCCCGGGATTCGAAGAATTTCAGCGCTGAAGGGACGTGTTTTTTGATCTCTTCAAAGAAGTACTTACTGAGTTTCTTGTCCGAGTCAGCTATCGAACCGTTCAGGGTGGCAAGCAGCCAGTTTGGAAGCTCCGGGTTCTTGTCAAGGACGTTCATGACCACGACGACTGCCTCGTCCACGTCAACCTTCGTTTTCCATCGGTAGGGCATCGTTCTCACCTCCTTGATACCTCAATTCATCCTGTTCTTTTCTTGACAGCAGCATCGTACACGATCCAGTTCCTCTCCCATTCGGGATTTTTTGCCTTGAGCATGCCGAGAGTTTTTGTCCTGATCTCCTGGGTCGTGATACCGTCCCGGGCACTTTGCTCAATCTCCCGGGCAACCGTTCGTGCAAAGTCGGCCGGTGCGCCGGTCTTTACCATGCTTACTATGATCTTTTCCGGCACAAACTGTTCCTTCCTTCCATCTCTCTTTTTTACCAGAACCATGATTGATTATCTCCCTGTCGTGTTGCCAAAGAAGGCAGCAGTTCAGATCATCCTTGTTCCCCAGAGCCCGTGTTCATAACGCTGGGCCGTCTCGGATCCCTTCACGCAGAAGAACCGGTGGCTGTACCCGAACTCGGCAGAAACCGGGCAGGCCGGGCAGATGCACCCTTTTTCCACAGATATGCACATGAAGCTCTTCCCCTTTGAACAGAACAGCAGTTCCTGTGCGTTCCCTGCACACCGGGTATAGCTCGGGCAGGAAGGGCACGTGCACATGGCACTGAATTTTCTGTCTGATTCTGCTTTTTCTTCAGGTGACATTCCGTACATTGAAAGCATTGTCTCTTCAAACGTATCCACAATTTCACCTCATACTTCCGGGTTGTCCGCTTCACCGGTACTTTCACCGGTCCTTTCACCGGTCCTTTCACCGCTCTACGATCTCAAGTGGTGTAAACGGGGAACTATTCCATGCGGCACGGGCGATTCTGCCTGCCGGAAATAACCGGGTCTTCAGCTTCCCCGTAATCATCAGTCAACGGGAATTTTCCCCCGTGACTCTTTTGTCGTCTTTTTTAGGTGCACCTCCAGGACACCGTTTTTGAATGTTGAAGACGACCCGTCTTCTGTCACCGGTTTCGGGAGGGGGACGATCCGCGTCATCGACCCGAAGGTGCGCTCGCGCATGTAGTAGCCCTCTTTCTCCTCTTTCTTCTCTTCCCTGCGTTCGCAGGAGATCTCAAGTGCCTGCGGGTTGATCAGGTCAAGCGTGATATCCTTTTTTGAAACGCCGGGGATTATGTCCGCGGTGACAACAACTTCGTCATCTTTCTCAGCAACGTCAACCCGGAATGTTGTCCGCGCTGCGGGCAGCATCTTTGTCGCTGCATTGCCGGTTGCAGGCAACAACGCGAGCTGGCCGGGATCGTACATCTGCCGGCTCAATGAGTCCATGTAGTTCCTCATGTCTTCAAGTTCATCAAAGAGCGATCGGTAGTACCATCGTACCATAGTTTCACCTCACTTTTTTTTGAAACTGGCAGGACCCGGATCCCGTTTCCGGGTCTCCGGGCAAGGGACCGGTGTTTTCCCGGAAATGACCAGGGTGACCTGCAGTCCCTCATACCGCAGCGTATTCTCCGGGGTATTTTATCAAAGTATTCGGATAATGCAAAACGTGAAACATAGTTTGAAACGATCAGGAAATGAATCAGGGAAGATGTTCCGATGGAACAGCAGGGGCTCCTTTTAAAATCCATGTTCCGGTATCTGAAATTCAGAATTACTTTTATCTGGTCCGGCAGTCAGGTGCACGTATGTCCAAAAGGTTACATGCTCTGATTCTCTTTGCCCTCATAGCAGGTTTTGCGGTGATGGCAGGATGTACGGGGACCGGGGGACCGGGATCGATAACTCCCCTCCCGTCTCCCGCAAAGGACCTTACCAACCGGAATTCATCGGAAGCAGCGACATTTACGGCATATCCATCGCTGACAAAACTCCAGGCCCCGGCAGTCCCGGTTGGCCTGCGGTTCGTAGCAGGCGGTTTCATATCGCCGATGAATATTGCCGTACCTCACGACGGGACCGGCCGGCTCTTCCTGTCTGACCAGAACGGGTTTGTGAATATATTTTTCATGAACGGTACGGTCATCGACAAACCGTTCCTTGACATCAGGGACCGGATGGTCAAACTCGATCCGGCATATGATGAGCGGGGCCTGCTCTCCATCGCCTTCCATCCGGATTATACCACCAATGGCAGGGTGTTTGTCTATTACAGCGCCCCGAAACGTGCCGGCGTGGATCCCAACTGGAGTGCCACGAACCGCCTTTCGGAATTCCATGTTTTGGCATCAGACCCGAACCAGGCAGACATGTCATCCGAGAAGATACTCCTTGAGGTTGACAAACCGTACCAAAACCACAACGGAGGCGTGCTCCTCTTCGGACCCGATGACGGGTACCTCTATCTCCCGCTCGGGGATAGTGGCAGGGCTGATGATACCGGTATGGGCCATACGGTCGGTACAGGCAATGGCCAGGACCTTACGAAGATCCTCGGAAAGGTGATCAGGATCGATGTTGACCACACAAGTCCCGGCAAACAATACGGGATCCCGGCAGATAACCCGTTCGTGGCAAATACGAGTATCCAACCCGAAATATATGCGTACGGGTTCAGAAACCCGGCCTATGCGACCTTCGATTCCGGCGGCAGCCACAGGATGTTTATCGCCATGGCAGGCCAGCGGCTTTTCGAATCCGTGCTCATTGTTTACAAGGGAGGTGATTACCCATGGAATATCCGGGAGGGAACACACTGTTTTAACCCGGCGAACGACTTCCTGCCGGGAGACCCTTCTTGTCCGATAACCGGCTCCACCGGCCAGCCGCTCATCGGTCCGGTCGTTGAGCTCGGCCATGATGTCGGTGACACCGTGGTCGGCGGGGTTCTCTATCGTGGCAACCTGATCCCTTCACTTCAGGGAAAGTATGTGTACGGGACATGGTCGGACGAAAACAGGATAGTGGGGAACGGGACGCTTCTCGTGTCCACGCCTCCGGCGGGTCTCGACCTCTCGGCACTTCCGGGCGACGCATCGGCACTGACACCTGCGCAGAACGCGATGTGGACGACTCGTGAGGTGAGTGTCTCGAACAACGCAAACGGGAGGATCAATGCTTTTGTCCGCGCACTGTATGAAAACGACGACCATGAGATTCTTGTCCTGATCAACCGGAATGGCGGTCCGGGCCTTACACCGCAGGGCTCTGGCGAGATCTGGCAGATGGTGCCGGCAGGTACTCCTGGTCTTGCGAGTACAACTGCAAAAATTACGCCAACCGCTGGAGCGGCACCGGTTTCCGGGGAGGGTACTCCCGTGACGGTCCAGCTCGCGATTGCGGGGGACAAGTTCAACCCGCCATCCCTGACTGTCCCGGCTGGCGCCCCGGTTACGCTGGTGTACAATGATCAGGACCCCGACCCCCACAATTTTGCCATTTATCCGTCCCTGTCCGCGTCGACTGCTATCTTCCGCGGTCCGGTGATCACCGGACCGGTCACCCAGGTCTATACGTTTACGGCACCCTCCGTACCGGGCACGTACTATTTCCGCAGTGACCCGAATGCAGGCCTGCAGGGAATTCTTAACGTTACCTCCGGGTCAATGCCTCTGACAATTGCCCCGGCACCAGCACCTGCCGGGCCGGTGGTTCCCATCACTCTCACAGCCGAGAACCTGACATTTGACGTAAAAACCCTCACCGCACCTGCCGGTTCCACGGTAGTGATGACGTTCGTCAATAAGGATAATGCAATGCCGCACAATTTTGCGCTCTACACGGATTCTACGGCTGCGACAAAGATCTTTGCCGGTGATTTCATTACCGGCCCTGGAACCGTGACCTACACGTTTGCGGTACCATCAAAACCGGGGAATTATTTCTTCCGCTGCGATATCCATCCCGAGCTGATGACCGGTACCTTCATCGTGACATAAAACCGGGGGCTTTTTGACCCCCTGCTTACTATTTTGCAACCGGGCAGATATGACGGGGGGCTTTACGGGTGCCAGTCAATCTAAAAATTGAAACTCGTCAAAAGAATTATCATGCTCCATGGGAATTTCACCTTGCCTCTTGAGGTGATCGTACGATGAAACCCACAACAATTTTTCTGCTTTTGCTGGTGGTCATTTCGACACTGTTCATTGCCGGATGCACCCAGCAACAGTCGGCGCAGCCAACCCCGCAACCGACAGCGGTAAAGTCCGCAGATACCATCGCGACCGGTACCAGTTCCCTTGGCACCGTCCTGACCGACGCAAAAGGGATGACGCTGTACTACTTCACCACGGATGTCCCGGCAAGCGGGACAAGTACCTGTTATGCAGCAGCAAACTGCTCCATATTCTGGCCGATCTTTTCCGTTGACAGTATCGCAGTCTCCCCGCCGCTGAACGCGGCAGACTTCTCATCGTTTACCCGTACTGACGGGACAAAACAGACCGCCTATCACGGGTGGCCGCTCTACTATTTCCAGAAAGATACCCTGCCCGGTGATGTCAGGGGAGAGAATCTTCTCAGGACATGGTATGTGGCAAAACCCGATTATTCCGTGATGATCGCAAGCACCCCCTCGCTCGGGGCATTCCTCACGGACAGGTATGGAAAAACCCTCTACGTCTTCACAAAAGATACGTCCGGTACGAGCGCCTGCACCGGTACCTGCCTGGCAAACTGGCCTGCATTCGATGGAGGTACCGTGGTTGCCCCCTCCGTCCTGACGTCTTCGGATTTCGGCACCGTGACCCGCACTGACGGCGTGAAGCAGACCTCGTTCATGGGCAGGCCGCTCTACTACTTTGCCAAGGACGAAAAGCCCGGAGCCACTGGCGGCGAAGGGGTCATCAACAGCTGGTACGTTGCCAATGTCTCCGGCATTACCCCCGTTGTACAAACACCCGCCACGACCGTACCCACGACTCTCAATACGCTCAGCCCCTCGGGTGGCGGCTATGGCGGTGGCGGGTACTAGCCGGATACCTTCCCCACTTTTTATTCAATCAACATGCTACGACCCGGATAGTGGGGATCCCCCAGGACGGGATTCAACCCGGGGTGGAATTCGATGCATTGCCGGATGGCCGGGTCTGCCCGGCGTGCGGGGCAGGAAAAGATCAGTTTGTGGAAGTGCAGGATGATATGTCAGTAACAGACATACGATAACCATTTTCCGGCCTCAGCAGGATGAAAAAATCCAGGTACTTTACGATGCCTCAGGATACGAAAAAAACCATCAAAGAACTTACTGCCCGGTTATGGGCATTTCCTATCGAAGAGTACCTGTCATCTGAAAATTTTTCACTTTTTTGCCGGCAACATGATCTGGGGGATGCATGGAGCGAATACCTGGAACTCTCCCGGGACATGCCGGATTTATACGGGACAACCGTGATAAAAAATGCTTTTGTTTTGTTTTTACACCATATTTTTCACAGCCGGCCAAAAGAATTCCCGGCCTTGTTGAGCAGTATCCTCTTGGATTTTTCCCGCGGGATTTCCTGTGTTTTACCTCTTGACGACCTGAAATCAGATCTGATGCAGCTGGGATATTCTGAACATGAGACAGAGCATGCATTTTTTGGCGTGAAAGCGGATGGAAAGAAGACACCAGAATTCCAGGACGACAGGTTATCCTGATTACAGGTAACGCGGAAATAAAAAAAATACCGACAAATAACAATGGGCACCGCAGCCGGCCCGTAAAAATCCCTTCCCTTTCGTTTGCGAGGCAGCTCTTGAGGACTCTTTTCCAGGAATTCTTTTAAGGTCAGGCATTAACGTGTTCAGCATCATGCGCCGCAAACATGAATGTCACCGTTTTGTGAGTAAGGATAGCATGCGCCAGTTCCCGGAACTTCTTCAGCCAATTCCCGCTGATGTGATTATTGGCTCCTCGCGGCGGGGGTTAGCGACAAAAAATGCGGGAGAAAAACCCTACCCTACAGGTAGACGTCTTTAAAAATAAAAAAATTCCCCTCCGGCATTATTTCCGGATCCTGGCTGCTGTGAGGATCACGCCAGCTGCAAGTGCACACAGGGTTGCGGCCATGGAAAGTCCGGCACGTGTTGGTGCCGTTGCAGTACCGCTTCCGGGCACCAGGGTTGCGGGTACCTGGACCACCTGATTTGCCGGCACGTCCACAGAAGTCGACCAGTCATTGAACCCGTTCAGGTGTACGTTGACAATGTGGGTTCCCGGCGCAACATTATAGATCGTAACAGGTGCAACACCCCGGAACTGGTTGTCAAGAGTTACCTGGCCGCCGGCAGGTGTCGACGTAACGATAATTGATCCTGTCGCTGGTGATGCGGTTGCGGAACTTTGCTGGGTTGCCGTTGGAGTAAACACAGCAGCCACATTCGTAATCTGCCCCGGGAATACCTCAACGGTCTGAGTAATATCTTTATACCCGGGCAGGTGGAGGAACAGGGTATGGGTCCCGGGGCTGACAGCAATGATATTGAAGGTATTTCCGGACTGGGTGGACCCCTTGTAGATTCCATCCAGGTATACCAGCGCTCCGGGCTGGTTTGAGGTAATGTCGATCGAACCATAACCAGAGGATGAAGAATAGGGTACAAGAACCAGGTTGACGACAGTCCCCTGGCCGGCGTACACGTTCTGTGTGCTCGTAAGGACCTCGTATCCCGCAAGATGGAGCTCAACCTGGTGTGCTCCGACCGACATGGCACTAACTGTTACCGGTGATGTGCCCTGGTGATTCCCATCAACGTACACATCTGCTCCCTGGGGGGTTGAATCGATAAACAACGAGCCATAGGAGACCAGTGCCGTAAGGTCGGCGTAAATATCCTGGTTAACACCGTAATCAATGTATACATTCGTTACGTACGCTTCATATCCGGGGTAATCAACCTCAACCGTATGGTATCCTGTCGTCAGTCCTGTGAACATGTAAGGTGTGGTCCCGTAATTATACCCGTCAAGGATGACAACCGCGTCTGAAGGGTTTGACCTGACGGTCACCGTTCCTGTCGGGTAATAAGAGTTAACCGAGTAGGGATAGTACGGCGGATAATAATACACCGGCCGATAGACATCACCCGAGGGATATACCAGTACCGTCACGGTGACAACGGGAACCGGGGTCGTCTGGGTGGCAGTAACCGTAGTTACCGGGTTAGTCTGGGTAGCAGATACCGTAATCCTTGGAGTGGTCGAGGTAGCAGAAATTGTAGTTCTTGGAATGGTCGGGGTAGCAGTTTCCGTCCTGTGCGTGAACGTTGGTGTTGGTGTAACATGCGGGGTGATAGGATACTCCACTTCACCCGAGCGTGTCGGTGTCGGCCGGGTAGTGGGATTCACCACTTCAGCCGAACGTACCACCAGTGTCGGCTGGACTCGCGCAGTCGTAACTTTTGCAGGGGTCTCAAAGGATCTTACTTCAGATCGTGTCGGGGTGGCAGTAATATCGCGCCCTGACGGATCCGTTGCAGCGGTTGCGATAACCGGCAGAACGAATCCAATAGCGAGGAGTAAACAAAGAAAGATCACGAAGGATTTCATGGCAATCATCCTTAATTTTTATATGAATTACGTACGGTTGCGCTTTTTATTTTTTCGGGGAATTACAAAATTTATAACAACCCCTGCACCATTTTTCCCGGAGATACATCCGCTTTTTTTAGTCCGCCAAATTCCGTACACCTGCGTATTCGAGGGGAATTTTATAGAAACTCCTCAAAAAACCAGATTTTGAAACAAATTTTGAAACGATCGCAAAGGAATTAGGGAAAGGTGCTTCCATGTCAGACCATGGTTCCGCATGGTCAGTGGCGGGGTGCCGGTCAGGACAGGACACGTTAGCGCAAGCGATACGGGCTGCACGCCAGACAGTACCGGAGCCGGGAGCGGAAATGGCGCAGTGGCGATGCAATGTCTGCGGGTATATCTATGATGAGACCTTTGGGGATGAGAAGAAAGGTGTACCGGCCGGGACGCCGTTTGAACAGGTCCCCGGCAACTGGACCTGCCCGGTCTGCGGTGCCGGAAAGGATGCGTTCGGCAGGGTTACCGAAGAAGACCAGCATGCCGGTTCCCGGAACACCGTTTCGGACGTGTTGATCGCCGAGCTGGATGCCTGGGGTGTGCACATGGTCTTTGGCATCCCCGGCACGTCGTCGCTCGGGCTGGTGGAAGCGGTCCGGAAAAATCCCGGGATGCGGTACATCGTCTTCCGGCACGAGGAGAATGCCGCGATGGCGGCATCTGCCTACAACAAGCTGACCGGCAGGATGGCTGCATGCTTGACGATCGCCGGCCCGGGGGCGGTCAACCTTGCCACCGGGCTCTATGATGCAAAGGAAGACCATGCATCGGTAATCTCCCTGAACGGCCAGTCGGGGATCCAGTACACCGGGCCCGGGGGGATCCAGGAGATCGACCAGGACGCTTTCTTCCGTCCGATCACGGTATACAACAACACGGTGGCGGACAAGAAAGTAGCCACCCTCCTCCTCACCCGTGCGCTCAAGTATGCGATCCTTGACCGGGGCGTTGCCCAGCTCTCGGTGCCAAACGAGATCCAGAAAGAGCCGCTCGATGCGAAGTTCTGCACCCGGGAAGGCTGCGTCAGCAGCGGGGACATCCTCCCCGCGGACACGATCCTGCAGGAAGCTGCAGCGTTGATCAATGCGGCGGAGCGCCCGGTCATCATCGCGGGCTGGGGGGCATTTGCTGCCGGGCAGGACGTGCTGAAGATCGCGTCAAGGATCGGGGCCCCAATCCTGACGACCTTCCGGGCAAAGGGGATCATTCCCGAGGAAAATGAGTGGGTGATAGGCATCCTCGGAAATGTCGGGTCTCCCGCTGCGAGGAAGTGCGCCGGGGAAGCAGACCTGCTGGTGACATTCGGTGTCGGCTTCTCGAAATTCACCGATGTTCCGGAGGATAAACCCATGGTTCAGGTGGATATCGATCCCGTCAGGCTGGGCAGGAATTCCCGGTCGATAAACCTCTGGGGCAACTGCGTCCATGTCCTCCCCCGGCTCCTCCCGCTGCTTGCGCAAAAGGAGGAGGAGCCGATAAAGAGCGCCATTGCACAGATGAAGCGGGAGTGGGATGAACGGCGCGACCGCGAGGCAGACCCGGATGCTGCCCCCCTGCGCCCACCGTTCATCATGAAGGTCCTCTCAGAAATCATCCCGGACAATGCGGTCATCTCGCTCGATGTGGGGGAGAACCAGTGGTGGTTCGGGAGGAACTTCCGGATGCAGCACCAGCGTTTTGCCATGTCCGGTTACCTTGCCACGATGGGATTCGGGTTCCCCGGCGCCCTTGCTGCAAAGCTTGCATATCCCGGCCGCCCGGTCTTCTGCATCACGGGCGACGGCGGGTTCTCGATGGCAATGGCGGATTTTGTCACCGCAGTCAAGTACCACCTTCCGCTTGTTGTAATCATCCTCAACAACCACCAGCTCGGCATGATCCAGGTCGAGCAGATGATGGAGCAGTACCAGAACTATGCAACCGATCTCCTGAACCCGGACTTTGCGGGGTATGCCCGGGTCTGCGGCGGGACCGGCTATAGCGTGAAACAGCCGGGCGAACTCAGGCCAGCGGTTCTCGAGGCTATGGCCCTCGACCTGCCGGTGATTATCGATGTGGATACGGATCCGAAACGGTTCTGATCACTGTTTTAACCTTTTTTGCACGGGTCAGACATGCGGGATCTCCGTATACCCGGAGATCTCCGAATTTGTCGTGCAGAGATTCCTGATACCCAGTGCATGGACATCGTCATTGCCCGTGAGACGGGCAAAATCCCGGAGTTCCTCGGTGGAGACCCGCAGGAAATGCTCGAGCTGCCGTGCCGAGATATCGGACTGCAACCGCCTGCGCAGGTCCGGCATCTGGGTAGTCACCCCGACCGGGCACAGCCCGGTATGGCACTGGCGGTACTGCTGGCACGCACAGGCCATCAGGGCCGCCGTCCCGATGGCAACCGCATCGGCGCCCAGGGCAAGGGCTTTTGCGAAATCCGACGAGACGCGGAGGCCGCCGGTGATGATCAGGGAAACGTCCTTTGCATCGTGCCGGTCCAGGTACTTCCGGGCACGGTACAGCGCAAAGATGGTCGGGACCGAGGTAGCTGCCTTGACGTATTTCAGGGCTGCTGCGGTTGCACCGGGCCTCCCGTCAATGGTTATATAATCGGGCTGTGCATACAGGATCACCTCCAGGTCTTCCTCAATATCGCCGGCCGCAATCTTGACCCCGACCGGTCTTCCGCGCGATGTCTCCCGCAGCCACCGGACTTTTTCCTTAAGCTCGTCCCTGCCCGTGATATCCTCAAATGCAGCGGGGCTCATGATATCCGATCCCTCCGGGTATCCCCGCATTGCTGCGATCTCGGCAGTCACCTTCTCGGCCGGCAGTCGTCCGCCTATGCCGGGTTCGGCTGACTGGCCGATCTTGATCTCAATGGCATCGGAAGACCGGAGGTTCTCCTCGTTCACGCTGTACCTGTTCGGGACATATTCAAAGATATACCGGTACGCGTTCCGTTTTTCCTCGGGAAAAACCCCGCCCTCGCCCCCGCCTATGGCCGTCTTTGCCGCAGCACTGCCTTTTGCAAGCGCGATCTTCACTTCGGCCGACAGGGCGCCGTAGGACATATGCGTGACAATGACCGGTGTCTCGATCACGAGCGGGTGCCTGGCTTTTGGCCCGATTACGGTTCTGGTGTTCACCGGAACCGTGTTGTTTCTCGGGATTCTTGCCAGCTGGGCACCCTTGATCAGGATGTCGTCCCAGGAGATGACCGGTTTCTTTGTCCGCATCGGCTCTATGATCGGCTCACCGGTCGAGGCCATGGTGTGGATATCGGCCATGCAGACCTCCAGATCGTCGGCCGGACGTGCCCATGCAGCGAGATACCGCGGGGCCACCTCCTCCGAAACCGGGGCAACGGAAACCGGGATGGAGGCCCCGCAGGTGGGGCACGGGATCTCGTGCCGGGCTGTTGCGACAGGCCCGGGCAGGGCGATCAGGTGGGTCTTGTCCGACGCACAAATAGGACACTTCCAGTCATCGGGGAAATCCCGGGGTTCGGTCCCCGGCCTGATGCCCGTGAGGGAATTCCCGCGGACAGGATCGTACTCAAAGACATTGCATACATTACACCGGTAATTTGCCATAGTTATCGCCTCCCTACGGGCATCCCATCATGGGATGCCATACATACGGGCCATTCCTGTCTCATCCGGAGAGCCGTTTTTGTCCTTCATCCAGATGCTGACCATGCAGGCGGGATACCTGATACCTGACTACAGGGGAAGCAAAAAGTCCTTTGCCATGTCAGCCATCTCCCGCAGCCTTTTGTCGACCAGATAATTGACCGTTCCTGGTTTGTACGACCCGTCGGGCTGCCGGTCCCCTGCGGGCACTCCGGTGAGAAATTCAAGACCTTCATCGATGGTCCTGGCGGGGTAGATGGAAAATTTACCTGCTTTTGCGACCTCGAGGAGCTCTTCTTTCAGCATGAGGTTCTGGACATTGCTTGCCGGGATCATAGCCCCCTGCTCGCCGGTCAGTCCTTTAGCCTTGCACACCGCAAAAAAACCTTCGAGTTTCTCGTTCACACCGCCAATGGCCTGGACCTCTCCCCGCTGGTTGACAGATCCCGTGACAGCAATGGAC
>JBAVWM010000392.1:0-3647 GCA_049697815.1 Methanoregula sp.
CGACAAAGGAAGCGACTTCCTGCCGGCTCATCTTCCTGAAGACCGGGTTCGCCTTTGCGATCATGCCGATCTCGACCTGGTCGACATCGAACTTGCCCTCGGTCGCGGAATGGAGCGCTTTTAAGCCCAGCGGGATTGCATCCCTGATCTCGGTCTCGGGGTTGTATTCCTCTTCGAAGACCTTCATGGCCGCAGGCCGGCCTATCCCGATGCCCGTTGCCTTGTACTCAAGGAGCGTTCCGGAAGGGTCAGTCTCGAACAGCCGGGCCTCGCCGTCACTGACACCGGCAATGAGGAGGGCGGTACCGTACGGGCGGATGCCGCCGTACTGGGTGAGGGACTGCATATGGTCACAGATCTTCTTTGAGAGGGCTTCCACCTCGATTGGTTCATCGTAGGAGACGCGGTTGATCTGGCACTCGACCCGTGCACGGTCGACAAGCGCCCGTGCATCGCCGACAAGGCCTGATGAAGCAACCCCGATGTGCTCATCGATCTTGAAAATCTTCTCTATCGATGACGCTTCGAGGAGCTTGGAACTTACGCGCTTGTCGACGATTAAAACAACGCCGTCCTTTGCCTTGATGCCGACTGCGGTGGTGCCCCGTTTCACTGCCTCGCGGGCGTACTCTACCTGGTAGAGCCTCCCGTCGGGTGAAAAAACGGTGATTGCCCGGTCGTATCCCATCTGATATTGTGGCTGCATTATGAATTCTCCAGATCACTTCTTGTTAAGAACAATCGGTGTGCATTTTTAAATCCCTTTTCAATCACATCAACCTTCTGACCGTTACAGTACATGAGGTGAACCTCCTTGTCCTCAAACATACGTCCGCCGGCTTCAGGAACGGGTTCTGTGGGGGCCTGCTGTCCCCGGATCCTTTCGCGCAGGCTCTCGATCGTACCGGATGCAGCCACGATCCGCAGCGCAAGGCGGATGTCCCGGCAGGCCGTGACCGTTGAGAGGGCAAGGGCGAGCTCCTTCTCGGTCCCCCGGAGGCACCGGACAATGACATGCCCGTTCTCCGCCGCCACGACTGCCTGCGCGATCACGCCGGCTGCGGCATCCCCCCAGAGGGAAGTAACCGCATCCGAGACGGCATAATAGAGGTCCTTCTGATCGATGACCGTCCCGGCCGGTTCGATCCTGACAAGGATATAGCGCCGGTTCTCGCGCAGGGTGGGTGGACGGGGGCTCATTTAGATCACCCGGACTGCCGGGAGCGGGGGGGTCGTTACCCGCCCGACCGTGTCAAGGGCCTTCTCCACACCGGCTATGTCCATGCCGATGAGGGAACAGAGCCCGGTTATCTCGCGTACGGCCAGCAGGTCCAGGTACGATCGGGCATACGATGACAACGAGACCGGGAACTCAAACCTGCGTTCAAGGACCAGCACATCCCGGTACCGGTGGATCGCCCGCTGGCGGGCAACGCCCCGTGCAGCAATGAGAACGGACAGGTCGATGTCAATCGCGACATTGTTGTCGGCCGCCATCTTCGCAGTCACGTGATCGAACGCCATCTTATCGGCAGCCTGGATCCCCCGGAGGATATGGACACCCTTAAGACCGATCGCTGCCCGGTTGAACCCGTTATCCCGTGCGATCACCGAGACCACCGTGCCGGCGCCCTTTGCCCGTTTCACCCGGGCAATCACGTCCCGCATGGGGGCGTCCTGTATGACAATCCCGCTGATAATTTCTATCCCGTCAAAGGAACCTGCCGGCGTATCCATTGCAACAAGACTGTCAAACCCGAGGGTTTTTGCTTCGAGCGCCAGCCGCCGCACCGATGTGTCCCCGCACGGGTACGGAAAGACAGCAGCGTCGGTGATCTTCATGAGAGTAACTTCGGTTAAAAAAGGATAAGGTTATTTGCCCTGGTTTGCATGCGAGCGGATGCTCGGGCGGGTCTTCTCGGTACCCCTGCCCCGGTAGAGCATCCCGCGTCCCTTGAGGCCGGCCGAGGTCTTGCCGCGCTCTGCACGTCCCCGGTGTACCGGGTCTGCAAGCCATGCAAGGTTCTTGTCCGCACGGATCGAGGGGTGGTGACCGTCCACGAGGATGACCTCGTAGTATTTCAGCTTCCCGTCCTGTCCTACCCAGTAGGAGTTGAGGACTTCCATGTTCGGGAACTTCCGGGAGGCACGTTCCTCGGCAATCCGCTGGATGCTCTTGCCGGCGGTTAAGCGGTTCTTGCCCATCCGTGCGGACCTGCGGGCGCGGACGTACCGGGATGCCCGGCGGCCTCCACGGCGGACCTGCACGCGTGCAACGGCAATACCCTGCTTTGCCTTGTAGCCGAGCGAGCGGGCGCGGTCGATACGGGTCGGGCGCTCGATGCGGACAACGCTGCCTTCGCGGCGCCATACCTGCATCCTGTTCCAGAGGAGTTCTCCGACCTCTGACTTGTCAGGTCTCTTCCATGCCTCCCTGACGAAGGCGTACATTGATTTTACCATGGTTATCACCTAAGGTTCGGCCCAAAGAGGGCTACATTCCTTTCACACGGGACGGATCCCGCATTCCTATATACTACGATGGGGTGGGTAATAAAAGATGCCGCAATGGGATCTTACCCTGTTCGAGTCCCATATGAAAATTATCTCTCGTGTTTTGGATGATGGGGCTGATGCCCCCATACCCCCGGTTATGGTTTGTGCCGCCACCCCTGCGGGGGCGCTCCCGCGGCGGCTTCAAGATATTTTTCATCGAATGAACAGGTAAATGCATAGCGCAAAACCCGACGAGGCGTTTTGCGCGTAAGGAATCGTAAAGGGGGTTGCCAAAGCGGCGGGGGCGAAGCCCCCGAGAGCATTACTCAGTTAAAAAAAGTCTTCACTTCCCCTTCTTCTTCTCCACCACGCGAATATCAGTAATCCGGGTGCACGGATATTGCCCCTGGGCATCCTTCTCGGCAGACTTGACCATGTCCCAGACCGTGAGCAGGGCAACCGATACGCCGGTTAACGCTTCCATCTCGACCCCGGTCTTCCCGGTCATCTTCACGACTACGGTCGCTTCGATATACCCGTCCCCGTCTGCGAAATCCACCGCAATGGAGCTGATCGGGATGGGATGACACATCGGAATGATGGTTGCGGTGTTCTTGACGGCAAGGGTTGCAGCAACCCGGGCGGTGGCAAGGACATTGCCTTTGACAACCCTGCCCTCGCGGATTGCCGCCAGCGTCTCCGGTCTCAGGTAAATCTTTCCTGCCGCCACGGCCTCGCGGGTGACGTCGGTCTTCCCGCTGATATCCACCATCTGTGCCCGGTCATCCTGTATGTGCGTGAATTGTACCATGCGATCATCCCTTCCTGAATAGTACTGCCGGGATCTTGTCGACGATATCGGACGCGAGAATCCCGCCACCGCGCTCTGCAACCGCTGCGGAACCTGCCCGGCCGTTGACATACGCGGCAATGCAGGCTGCCTCGAAGGCAGGAAGACGGCAAAGGAGCGCCCCGGCAACACCGGCCAGCACGTCCCCGGTCCCGCCCACGGTCATCGCCGGGTCCCCGGTCCGGTTGAACCGGACCCGGATGCCGTCCGTGATGATATCGGTATGGCCCTTGAGGAGAACCGTGCCCCGGATGCCCGCCTTCCTTGCAGCCCGTGCCCGGCCGATCGTATCGTCCGGAAG